>DAHVDN010000009.1 GCA_027313505.1 Candidatus Dormiibacterota bacterium | reverse complement strand
CCCAGCTCACGCTCTTAGGGAGTGAGCTCTAGCAACTGGTCGATTCCCGCGAGGGTTGGCGTCAAGTGACGATCCTCCCGGGCGCACTGTTCGGCGCTGGTGTTGCAAAGCTCAAGTGGTGGGGAGCGGGCCGCCTGTCTTGGCCAAGGGGCTGGTGAGTCTTCTCGGTGCCGCTGCGGCGGCGTCGATCACGGGCACGGTCGGGCCCGGCGGCCCTAGCTGCTCCTTCGGGAGTGGGTTCAGCCGTTCACCGCTCCTCCGCCCTACCGCAGACGTCTTCCAGTTCGTGACCGTTGAGGGACTACTCAGCATGTTGCTCGTGGCGTCGGTGCAGTTCGGCGGCACCCATGCAGCTCTCGCAGTCGAGGGCCAAGAGTTGCCCAGGTCTCGGAGACGGCCTCGCGGCAGTTGGCGCTCGAAGGCGGCTGGGCTGGGCGACAACGCGCCAAGGGGGCCCGGTCGCAGCCTGCCAAGGGCGAGCACGGCCCGGGACCTGAAGTGGCCCTATGGCGCTAAAGAGGTGGAGTGCTGGGCTAACGTCAGCGGATAAGCGGTAGTAATAGTAGCGGGGCTGGGGGTCCGGGGGAAGGGGTTGGATGAGTTAGACCACGTGACCATCCAACCCCGTGGCGCGTCAGGCCGCCATCGAGTCTGCTTCGTCCAGAGTCCAGCTCAAAGGGCCCCATATGACAGGGTGGAAGACCAGGGGCTGGCCGCTGCCCACTCCATAGGTCCGCAAACCATTGGCCGCGAAAGAGTCGGAGTCGACAAGGCCGACAGTGTCCATCACCACCCGACCACGCATCGCCTGCTTCAGCCGCTCGGGGCAGAGCGAGGCGTAAAGCGGCCAAGCCGTGGCTATGACCAAGGCGTCGGCGTTCTCGGCTACCTCGTAGGGATCCTCGACTCGCTCTCCGGGGGTCGTGCCCATGGCAACCAAGGGATCATGGACGCGGACCACAGCACCGGCGGTGGTCATCGCCTGCACCAGCGCCACGGCGGGGGAATGACGGATGTCATCGGTCCCCGGCTTGAACGCCAGCCCGAGCACGCCGATCCGGGCTCCGGCGAGGCCGCCCAAGGTCGCGTCGAGTTTGGCCACCAGGCCGACGCGGACCTGCTCGTTGACCTGCATTGTGGCCCGGGCCAGCGTCGCAGGGAGCCCCACCGACTGAGCGACCGCCACCAGCCCGGAGACATCCTTGGGCAGGCAGGAACCGCCGTATCCGGGACCCGGGCTGAGGAAGGCCGGTCCGATGCGGGAGTCCAGGCCGACTCCGGACAAGACCCGCTCGGAGTCCGCTCCCAATGCCTGGCAGAGGTCGGCGATCTCGTTAGCGAAGGAGATCTTGACGGCGAGAAAGGAGTTGGCGGCGTACTTGATCAGCTCGGAGCTGCGGCGGTTGCAGACCAGCGTTGGCCAGTTCCTGGGATACAGCTCTGCCACCAAGCGCCCCAGATCGGGCTCGTCCACGCCGATCACGACGCGGTCGGGGTGGAAGAAGTCCCACACCGCCTGGCTTTCGCGGAGGAACTCGGGGTTGGAGGCGACCCGTACCCGGAAGGTCGGGTCTGTGGGTTCGGCCAAGAGTTCCAGGGCTTCGCAGGTCCCGGGCGGGACTGTGCTCTTGACGACCAGCAGTAGGTCACCGGTGGCGGCGGCTGCGACCTCCCGGGTGGCGGCCGCCAGTTGGCGAAGGTCCGGTTGGCCGTTGTCCCGGGGCGGGGTGCCCACGCAGAGCAGCGCCACCTCGGCCCCGGCCACCGCGGCCGCGACGTCGTTGGTGAAGGTCAATCGGCCGCTTGCCCTGTGGGCTGCCATCAACTCTTTCAGCCCCGGCTCGACGATAGGCACTTCCCCAGCGCGGAGGGTCGCGAGACGGCGCGGGTCTGCTTCCAGGCAGCGGACACGGTGCCCGAGCTCGGCCATGCAAGCAGCTGCCGTGAGGCCGACGTAGCCCGCCCCGACCACAGAGACCTCCATCGGTCGGCCGGCCGGGACCAAAGTGGTGTTGTCGAAGCCGACATTGCTGACGACAGGCGGGGTGGCGCTCATGGTCCCTCCTCGGGGTGGGATCGTTGGTTGGGTTCTGGCTCCTAAGATGGCGGGCAGGTCTAAGCCGACGATGGCGTCAGCGTGAGAGTGCCCTTAGGTTCGGGACGCTTTATCCCCGACCCCTTCCAGAGCTGGCGCTGGGTCCTGCAAGCCCTTGAGCCGGGCGTAGGTCTTCCCGCTCCGGATAAGGCTGTCGTGGGTGCCGCTCTCGGAGATCCTCCCGTCGACCAAGACTGCGATCTGGTCGGCCCGGCGCAAGCCCCAGAGCTGGTGGGTGACAGTGATGGTGGTACGCCGACTGGAGAGGCGGTCGATAGCGTCCAAGAGCACCGCCTCCAGCTCGGCGTCCATACCCACGCTAGGCTCGTCCAAGAGTAGTACCGGGGCGTTTCTCGCCATAGCTCGGGCCACGGCAATGCACTGTCGCTGGCCCCCGGAGAGGGTGGCCCCGCGCTCGCCGACTATGGTGTCGTAGCCGTCGGCCAGCGCCTCAAGCACCCCGTCAACGCCGGCGGCGCGGGCCGCGGCCACGGCGATTGCCCGGTCCGGGCTGAGGTGACCGTAGAGGATGTTCTCCAGGACGGTACCGCGAAACACGACAGGTTCCTGCGGCACTACGGCCACCTGGCGGCGCAGGTCGGAAAGCCGCAGGTCGCGGAGGTCTATCCCGTCGAGGCTGACGCAGCCAAAGGTGGGGTCCTGGAACCGGGGGATCAGCCGTAGCAGGGTGCTCTTGCCCGACCCAGTGGCCCCCACCACCGCCTGATGCGAGCCAGGCGGGACCACGAGGTCGATCCCCTGCAAGATCGGCGGCCCGCCGGGGTAGGCGAAATGAACCCCCACCAGGGCCAGCTCGCCACGGACGCGCGCCAGGCGCCGGACCCCAGACCGCTGGGGGACGTCCTCTGCGGTCTCCAGGATCTCGCTCACCCGCTCGCTCGCCGCCTGGGCGCGGCCCATCACCCCCGCCAGCTTGGCCAGCTGGCGCACCGGGCTGTACATCCCGCGGAGGTAGGCCATGAAGACCAGTAAGAGCCCGATGGTGAGCTGCCGCTGCAGCACCGCCTGGGCGCCAAAGAAGATCACCAGGGCGGTGGACGCGGTCATGGCCAGGGTCATCAGCGGCGTGAACTCCGACTGGGCCACGATGGCTCGTCGGTTCTGCTCCAATCCTCGGCGGGTTGCCCGCGCGTAGCGTCGGGACTCGGCCCGCTCGGCGCCGAAGGCCTGGACCACCGACATCGCAGTCAGAACTTCCAAAGCCACCGCGCTGGCCTCGCCGTCGGCGCGCCGGCCGCGGCGTTGGAGGCTGGTGATTCGCCGCAGGTAATGGCGGGTCACGAAGTAGAGCAGGGGTACGAGCGCCACGGCCAGCAGGGTGTAGCGCCAGTCGAGTACGAGCATGATGACCACCATTCCCACCAGGCTCAGCAGGTTGCGGACCAGCGTCGGCAGGGCGGTGACGGTGGCGCTCTGGATGGCCTGGATGTCACCGCCAAGTCGGGCCATCAGATCACCTGTCCGGCGCCGTTGGTGAAAGCCGAGGCCTTGCGCTTCGATGTGGCGGAAGAGCTCGCAGCGCAAGCCGAAGATGGCCTGCTGGCCAGCAATTGCCACCCAGCGGTTGGCGAGGTAATCGGCCAGGCCCTGAAGGGCGGCGATCCCGAGCAGGGCCGCCACCAGGGCGGTAAGTCGGCCGGTGGGGGCGCTGGGCAACCACTGCAGCCAGTTGGGCAGCCGATAGTGGCCAATAACGCTGTCAAAGATGAACTTGATCGGCCAGGGGGCAGCCCACAGCCCGACTGCCGTGAGGACGCTGGCGACCAGGCCCGCTGCCATCATGCCGCGGACCGGCCGTAGGTGGGCTCGGTACCTCCAGAGGATCAGCTCAGACGCTCCGCGCCGCGCGCCCTGCTGGACTTGGCCGCGGATAGGACCAGGGATGCCACGCGGTCCCAGCTGTGCTCGGCCTGTGCCCTCAGGCGTGCCGCCTGGCCGAGCCGGGCGGCCGCCACCGGATTCGACAGGAGGTAGTCCAAAGCCTGCGCCAGAGCGACCGTGTCCCCAGGGGGAACAAGAAGCCCGGTGCCGCCGAGCATGGTAGCAATCGGTTCGAACCGTGAGGCAACCACCGCGTGCCCGGCGGCCATGGCCTCGACTACCTTCAGTGGCGAGAAGTAGAAGTGATCGCTAGGCAGGAAGGGGGCGACCGAAATCTTCACCAGGCTCAAGTAGGCCGGGACCTCGCCTGCGGCCACGGGGCCGGTGAAGGTAACTCGGCCAGCCAGCCTCGGGCGCTTGGCCATTGCGTCTAGATGCGCGCGCTCCGGTCCGTCGCCAACTACCAAGAGCCGGAGCGACGGTCGAGACGGAGCGAGAAGCTCCACCGCCCCGAAGAGGATTTCTACCCCATGCCACGGCTTTAGGCTGCCACAGAAGCCGACCACCTCAGCGTCGTTAAGTCCCAGAGCGGGGTGGAGGATGGCAGCCCGCGCCCGGTTGTTCTCAGGGTCGAAGCGGACAGTGTCGACTCCATTGGGGGTGACCGTCGCGCTGCTGGCCCCCCGAGCCATGGCCCACTCCGCCACCGGCTGGGAGACCGCCATGACTGCGGCGCCGGCTAGGGCGGCCCGCTCGCAACGGTCAGCCAGCGACCGCCGAACCAGCCCGAAGTGGCATGCGCGCTCCGCAGCCACCGGCGCGTTGACCTCCACCAAACGTGGGGCCCCTGCGATGGCTGCTAATCGCGAGCCACTACCGAAGAATAGCGACAGGCGCTCCAGGATGAGGTCAGGGTGCAGGTCGGCCATGACCGGTGCGGCTCGTCTGGCGAAGTCAGCGGCGGCGGCGACCCGCGCCGGCTCTCCCTCGGGGCCGCGGGGCAGCGGACCGGGGGCGAGTTCGACCACGTCGATCGAGGCGGGAGCAGCCTTCACCCTTTGGGCCACCAGGGTGACCACAGCACCGCGGGCCGCTAGGGCCTGGGCCACCTCATGGACGTGCACGGAGGCACCCTTGGAGCCACCGACTGGGATGCCTGGGTCAGGGATAAGGTAGGCGATGCGCGGAGTCCCAGTCATCTGAGAGGTTCGAGTATCTGAGCCGGGGACGTGGTCATCGAGGGCGACCCGAAGAGCGGGGCCAGCGACCGAGCGCAGGCCAGCCGGTCCAGTCGAGCCACCACGTGGGCCCGGGCCGCGATTCCCAGGCTCTTGCGGAGCTGGGGGTCGACGTCCAAGCGCTTCAGCGCCGCCGCGAGGGCAAGGTGATCAGCCTGGGGAAAGAGCAGGCCGCAGCCCTCGGGCACGGCCTCTGGGATGCCGGCGACCGAACTCGCCGCCACCGGCAGTCCGCAGGCCATAGCCTCGAGCAGGGAGTTCGGGGTGCCATCCCGGTCGCCGTCCGGTAGCACCACGCTGGCCTGGACAAAGACGTCGGCCTCCCGGTAGCATGCCGCAACCTCCTGGTGAGTGCGCGCCCCCAGGAACTCCACGGTTGCGCTCAGACCCAACTGGGCCACCAGCGCTTCCAGGTCCGACCGTCGCGGCCCAGTGCCGACAATGCTGCAGGAGACGGAGTGCCCCGATGCGACCAGGTTGGCTAGCGCCCGGAGCAGGACCGGGTACCCCTTCTTGTCCACCAGTCGGCCCACGGACAGGATCCGCAGCTGTGTCGGGGGCGGGCCGGGTGCAAGCGGGGCAGGGGCGAAGCGGGCAGTGTCCACTCCGTGATGGGCGAGTATTACCTTGTACGCGTTCGGCCCGGCGATCTGCCGCAACCTGGTGGCGGCGCTGTCCGAGCAGGCGAGCACGAATTCCGCTGCCGCCACCTTGCGGGCCAGCAGGTCGGGTGCCGAGAGGTAGAGGTCCTTGGCATGGGCGCCGAAACTGAAGGGCATCCCGGTCAGCAGGTGGACGAAGTGAGCCACCGACGCGGGACCGTGGGCGAAGGCGGCATGAACGTGACGGGCCTTGGCCTGCTCCAAGTGCCGCGCCAGCCGCCCCGCTTCGACGAAGTGGCGTACCGTGGAGCGGTGGCGGCGTTTCCGGGCGATGTACGCCAAGACCCAGAGGTACCGCCCGGGGGACCGCCAGAGCAGGACTCCGTGCGCGGCGGCGGCCGCTCGGGCCGCCGCCAGCCGCACTCGCCAGGGCCCACGGGGATGGATGTACGTCACCGGGCTGGCCACCCGGTCAACGTCGGGTTGGGTCAGTGCCTCTCCCGGGTGAGCCAGGGCGTAGACGCGCAGAGGCACCCCCGCTGCCTCCAAGCCCAGGATTTCGTCGAGGATGAACGTCTCCGAAAGGCGGGGGAAGCGTTTGGTCAAGTAGCCGACGGTCCCGCTCATCCCGGAGCCTGGAGGTGGGGCCCGCGGTCGACCAACCCCCCGATTCGGCCCGCCATCCGGCTCTGGACAGCCTGGCCCTCAAGAGCGCCGGTCAGCCGGGAGAGGCCCCCGAGGTCGAGGTTCGGCGGGTTCTTCCGCCGCCCAACAGCCAGGGCTGTTGCGAGCGCTGGTTCCAGCCGGGCGGCCAGGTTGGGGCCGGGCTCGACCACTTGCACCAGGCCCCGCGCAGCGAAGAGCTCGGCCCGGATCGCCTGCTCGCGGCGAGGGTGAACCCGGGGCACCACCACCGTGGGCACCCCCGACTCGACTAGCTCGCAGAGGGTGTTGTAGCCGCCCATGGTCACCACCGCGCCGGCGCCGGCGACCATGGCTCCCAGTTTCGGGGCGAACTCCAGCGCGCGGGCCAGGGGATCCGAAGCGGCCTGGGCTTCGAGGGCTCGGCGCTGGTGCGGGTCCATCAGCGGACCGGTGACCACCAGGCTCGGCTGCGCCATGTGCCGGCAGGCGGTCAAGGTGGCCGCCAGGACTTCGGCACCGTCGCCGCCGCCGCCAGCCGTGCCGACGACCACGTTGGCCGGAGGCCCGTCGTAGTCAACCGCCTGGACCGAGCTCAGGTAGCCGCAGTAGGTGACCTTGGCGGCCACCGCCGCCGGGAGGTCGTAAGCCTCGATCAGGTCGAGGATGTCGGGGCTGCCGTAGACCAGGATCCGGTCGAACACCGCCTCCAGGGTGTTATAGACCCCGTCCGCGCGCCAGGTGCGGCGCACGGTAGCGGCGTCGTCGAGGACGTCACGGAGGCCGAGGACGATGCGGGTTTTCGGTGAAGATGCCCGGAGACTGGCGAAGACGGGCAAGAGCTCGCCACGCATCCCCTGGGGCGCGTGGTCGACCAGAAAGACGTCCGGTCGCAAGCGCCGAGCCACGTCGGCCATGATCGCCGACCGGGCCCGACGCACCAGTCTCAAGTCGAGGCGGGAGTCGCGCGGCCGGTACAACTCGGGCCCCACCTTGACCACCGGCGGCAGCTGGACCACGGAGAGCCCCGCGGGGAGCGCGAAGCGGTCGGTCACCGAGGACCCGCTCATGAGGACAGCCTGCAAACCTGGGTGCGCCCGCAGGAGGTGGTCGGCGATGTTCAGATTGCGCCGCAGGTGGCCCAGGCCGTAGGTGTCGTGCGCATAGAGCAGGATGCTCTGCAGGCTGGCGCTCATGCCGACTGACCTACTGTCGTGGCGCGTCCGCGCAGCCACTCCGCCTCCGCGCTCAGACCTTCCCGAAGGCCCACCCGGGGGTGGAAGCCGAGCAGGCTCCGAGCTCGCGTGAGGTCGGCCCATGTGTGCTTGACGTCGCCCCTGGCCGTGGCAGTGTGCTCGACCACGAGCCGTCCGCCGATCACCTCACCGAGGAGGTCAATAACACCGGACAGGGTGATCCGCGATCCTCCGCCCACGTTGATGGCCAAGCCATCGGCTGGTGCCGTGGAGGCCCGGCGGGTGGCCTCCACGATGTCATCGACATAGGTGAAGTCGCGGGTCTGACTCCCGTCTCCATAGAGTTGGATTGGGTTCCCGGCGAAGGCGGCTTCGATAAAGCGCCGAAAGGCCATGTCGGGCCGCTGCCCGGGACCGTAGACGGTGAAGTAGCGCAGAGCCACGGCTTCCATCGCGCCCGGCTGCGACGCTGCGAGGCAGAGCTCTTCGGCGTCGAGCTTGGACTTCCCGTAGGGCGAGATCGGCCCGGGGTGCCCAGTCTCACGCAGGGGCAGTGGCGCATCACCGTATACCGACGAGGACGAGGCATATACCAGACGACGCACCGAACCGCACTGACGGGCGCTCTGGAGCAAGCGTGCGGTGGCGTCCACGTTGTCGTGGACGTACTTTGAGGTCAACTCGAAGCTATCGCGGACTCCGGCGCGTCCGGCCAGATGAAAGATGGTGCTCACCCCCTCGAGGTGGACTTCCAGGGGCAGGTCCACCAGGTCGCCGGTGACTTGGCGGTAGCCGTCGTTGCGCTGAAGCCGGAGGGCGCGCGCGTACTTCTCTCTCGCGTCATAAGAGTCGGTAAATGCGTCGATCCCCACAACCGACCAGCCGTCATCGAGCAAGCTCTGGCTGAGGCGGGCGCCGATGAAGCCAGCGGAGCCGGTGACCAGACAGGTAGCGCTCATGATGTCTCCTCGAGGGATGGGGTTTCGGTACGGGCGTCACCCATGCTCACAGCCAGGTCTAAGCCTCTGATGGCAGCACGGTGAGAGTGCTCTTAGGGTCGCGGTCCGGATCTCGCACCCCACCCTTCGTCGACGCCTTCCGGCCAGTGCAGGCGGACTGGCTGCCCCGCCCACTGGCCGCTCATCGCACAACGGCCAGCTCCGATGATCCTCAGGTCGGAATGGCCGCCTCGGCCATGGGCTACCCAGCGCCGGCACCCGCCCGCGAGGCCGATGTCGATCTGGTGGACCAGGAGGGGGCTGGTACTCTCGCGCTGCTCTCGGGGGGCGCGGTCCCAGTCGACGGCGAGACCGCGCTAGGCGCTCTCGGCCCCACGGTTACGAACTCTCACACCTCAGGTCTGCTTTTTCCGCCCGCTCCTCCGCTGGGCGGGCAGCTGTGCTCAGCCCCGGACTTTGCCGTGGACTAGCGTGAGTCACTGACTGCCCTGACCTCCAGCGAGCACTCGGTTTGTGGGCTAGTGGTTTGCCGCCCGACGCGGGTGCTGTGCCCGCAGGTCCTTGAGTTGAGCTCGCGGCAGGGCGGGACTTCGATGGCCACCCCGGCCGACCATTTCCTCGTTGACTATCACGCTGTTCAGGACAGCCTCCTGTGTGGCCTGCACTACTGCCTCGTAAAAGGGGGTCAAGCTGCCCCCAGGGAACAAAGCTGATGCACCGAAGGTCGCGCTGGTGGGCTGGGCCGGGCGAGTCTTTGACCCGGGCAAAGGCGCCGGGGTTACCGGTGGCGAGAGCGAGGAACAGGTCGCCAGAGAAGTGTGAGCCGATGGTGCCGGTGCGCCCCAGCCCGAGCGTAACCCACCGTGCCAACGCGCTGCACTGGTGCGGTAGCAGTGGCGCATCGGTGGCCACCACCGCGATGGCCGACCCCGCCCGCCGGCAGTTGGAAGTACGCTTCCATCGGGTTGTCCGCGCCTAACTCCAGCCGCACCGGAAGTCCCGCCGCGAACTAGCTCGTGTCGTCTTCCAAAGTTGGCTTGCACGAAGACTCCCACCGTGTACGCGTCTTGGCGGCAATCCACCGAGCGCGACGCCGTTCCCGACCCGCCCTTGAATTGATAGCAGTTCATCCCCGTACCGCCTCCCACCGAGCCCTCTGCGACCGGCCCACTCTTTGCGCTCTCTAGCGCATCCATGACATCCTGCTAGTTCACACGGTGGCTATTCGCATCGTTGAGTGAAGTGGCCCTATGGCGCTAGACAGATGGACAGAGGACGATGGGAGCGGGAGACGAGACTCGAACTCGCGACATCCAGCTTGGAAGGCTAGCGCTCTACCAACTGAGCTACTCCCGCGACAGTGCCGCCGAGGAATCGGGGCGGGCCGATTGTAAACCACCCGCGCTCGCGGGCTGTCGTCGGATGGGCGGACGGTGCGCCCCGTGCCTGGGCTTGCGGAGTCGAAGCACCCACCGGGTTAAACCTCCCCGGTTGCAGATGGGCCCCGGCAGGCAGGGCGGGGTCCCAATCCTTTACCCGAGCCGCAGCAGATCGCCGGGTCTTAGCCAACGGCACTGTGGTTTAGGATCCAGAGGCGGGGCCAACCCAGGGCACGCAGCCCCGGGGCGGATGGGGCCTGGGCCCATCGCTTCCAGCGTATGGAGTGGGCTGGCCGGAAATCAGGGGTTACGTCAGATGCCATCGTCGCCTTCAGGGGGTGGGGGGATGCGGCTTGACGGGCGCACCTACGTCGTGACAGGGGCGAACCGAGGGTTGGGTTTCCAAGTGTCAGTCGCGCTCGCAAGCGGAGGAGCGGGAGTGATCTTGGCGGTTCGAGACGTTCCGGCGGGAGAGGCGGCCGTCACGAAGATTCGTGCCCGGTGCCCCCTGGCAAACCTCCGGGTCGTGCGTTTGGATCTGGCGAGCTTGGACTCTGTCCGAGCCGTGACGGATGAGCTGCGACAGGACCGCCTTGACGGCCTGGTCTGCAACGCCGCTGCCATCATGGTCAAGGCGGGCCGGACGCCTGACGGGTTCGAAACGCATTGGGGCGTTAACCATCTGGGGCACTTCGCCCTGGCAGGAGGACTCGTGCCGGCTCTGCTCCGAGCGCCCGCACCCCGGGTGGTGATGGTGACGAGCCTTGTGGCCCGCTGGGGCCAGGTTCCCAAGGACCCCAGTGGCCTTGCGCCCGGATACCGCCCTTCCAGGGCATACGCAGCGAGCAAGCTGGCGAACCTGATCTTCGGGCTGGAGCTCGCGCGGCGCGCGGAGTCCTGCGGCTCAAGTTTGCTGTCGGTGATGGCGCACCCCGGGTACGCCCGAAGCGACGAGCAGCACCCGTCCGGGGGGCGCATTGGCAAGATCTTTGACCCAACCCGGCTAATATCCCAGTCGGCAAAGGAAGGTTCACGGCCCCTGGTTCGGGCTGCGGCAGACCAAGGGCTAGTCTCTGGATCGCTTGTGGGACCCTCTGGACTCCTGGGCACCAGGGGCGCACCCAAGGTCGTCCCGGTCTTTTCGCGGGCCGCTTCCCCCTCAACGGGCGCCTTGCTCTGGCGGCAGGCCGAGGAGGCGACCGGCTTTTCGTGGCCAGTGCTCACTATGGGAGGGGGGCCGAGGTAGGAATGCGCGCCAACCGCAGCTCAGCATCTGTCGCCCCCACCCTTAGGCCAGGATCTCAATTGGTAGACTGAGGGGCGGATGCTATTCAACTACCTGCCGCTGCTGGTGTTCCTCATCATGGTCGTCCTCTTCGGAACAGGCATGACCGTGGCCTCAACCTTGCTCGGGCCCCGTCGCCCGACCACCGCGAAGGGGCTCCCGTATGAGTGCGGCATCGTCCCCGCAGGCACGGCGCGGAAGCGATTCTCGGTCAGCTTCTACCTGACCGCGATGCTGTTCATCGTCTTCGATGTGGAGGCGATCTTTCTCTACCCGTGGGCGGTGCTGGTGAGGAACACGCTTCACCTGTTTGGCTTCATCGAGATGCTGGTCTTCGTAGCCCTTCTGGGTGTGGCTCTTCTTTATGTCTGGCGTAAGGGTGCCCTCGAGTGGGACTGAGATCCGCCGATGAGGCTCTCGAGTTCCCGTCCCTGGTTCGTGCTGCGGTGCTCGACGGGGCGGATGCCCCTGCTTTCCCGGGCGTCATACCGTCAGATCGGGACCTGGCCGACGCGGCCGCACAGGAGGGCATCTTCACCACCACGGTGGGAAAGGTCGTCGCCTGGGGAAGATATTCGTCCCTCTGGCCGGCGCTGTTCGGACTGGCGTGCTGCGCGATCGAGATGATGGGGGCAAGCAACGCTCGGTTTGACCTGTCGCGCTTCGGTGCTGAGGTCTTTCGTGCCTCGCCTCGGCAGGCTGATCTGATGATCGTTGCGGGCCGGGTCTCCCAGAAAATGGGGCCGGTCCTGCGCCAGATCTACGATCAGATGCCGGATCCCAAGTGGGTGATCTCGATGGGCGCGTGCGCCTCCTGTGGCGGAATCTTCAACAACTACGCGATCATCCAGGGGGTCGATAAGGTCGTCCCGGTGGACGTTTACATCCCCGGCTGCCCTCCCCGACCGGAGGGGCTGCTGGATGCTGTGATCAAGCTCCAAAAGAAGATCGCGGCGACGCCAGTATCCAGCCTGCGGGAGTAAACGTGAGCACCCCACCACGCTCGGTCCGATCCCAACCCGCTGGGTCTGCCCTGGAGGGGGACCGGGCGCTCGCCGTGATCCGGCGCTTGGTGCCGAGTGATCAGGTAGAGGTGGCGACGGAGCACGGCCAGATCACTGCGTTCGTTCCCGTGGAGAGGCTTTTGACGGTTGTCGCGGCGTTGCGCACAGACCCAAAGGCCGCCTACGAGATGCCGGTCACGATGACCTGCGTTGATTGGCCGGAACGGGACCCGCGCTACGACGTCCTATATTTCCTACGGTCTTTGGTGTACAACGATTTGGTCGCGATCGGGGTCCGTGCGAGCGAGGAGACGGAGATCCCCTCATTGGCCAAGCTCTTCCCCGGCATGGAATGGCACGAGCGGGAGTGCTTCGACCTCTTCGGGCTTAGAATCACCGACCACCCGAATCTCATCAGAATCCTCCTCCCTGAGGATTGGGAAGGTCATCCCCTGCGCAAGGACTACGTCTCCTTCGGGGAGCCGGTTGCGTTCACCCACAACCTGGAGTGGGCGCTTTCGCCCCAGGACCGGCCTGAGTATCTGCCCGGCGCGGTTCGGGGTTCGGTGGAGCGACCCTGATGGCGATTCTGCCTCCGACCAAAGGAGACGGAACCCCGGCCATAGGCGTTCCGGTCCAGGAGGGAATTCCCCGAATCCATCCGGGAGGTCAAGGGGAGTTCTTAGACAAGATTGAACCGGGCGAGGAGCTCATGGAGATCAACATGGGCCCCCAGCACCCGAGCACCCACGGTGTGCTCCGACTTGTGCTGAGCCTGGACGGCGAGCGAGTACGGGCGTGCCGTCCCGACATCGGGTACCTCCACACCGGGTTCGAGAAGAGCTTCGAGTCACACACCTATCAGCAGTGCATCCCACTTACTGACAGGATGGACTACTTGGCACCTCCCATCAATAATCTGGGGTTTGCGCTGGCGGCGGAGAAGCTTCTGGAGGCGGAGATCCCTCCAAGGGGCCAGTACATCCGGGTCATCGTGGCGGAGCTCTCCAGAATCGCCAGCCATCTGATCTGGCTCGGCACCCACGCCCTCGACCTGGGGGCTACGACTGCCTTTATGTACTGCTGGAGGGAACGAGACAAGATCCTAGACATCATGGAGTGGATCTCCGGTGTCCGGATGATGACCAGCTTCATCAGGGTTGGCGGGCTGCTGGCCGACGTTCCTGAGGAGTTCGTTCCAATGGTTCGGGCGTTCGTGGCCGATTTCCCACAGCGGGTTGACGAGTATGAAGGGCTGCTGACCTCTAATCCCATCTTTCGTCAAAGAACGATCGGACTCGGTGTTCTTGACTCCGCTACCGCCATCGCCTTTGGCTGTTCGGGGGCGACCCTGAGGGGCTCGGGGGTCCCGTATGACGTTCGCCGGGCATTGCCCTACTCCAGTTATGACCAGTTTGACTTTGACGTCCCGGTGGGGGTGCGGGGTGACGTCTACGACCGGTACTTGGTCAGGGTGCGAGAGATGAGGGAGGCATGCCGGATAGTGGAACAAGCGGTGGAAGGCTTGCCCGGTGGGCCGGTCAACACCTCGGACCGGAAGGTCATGCTGCCCCCGCGTGCTGAGATCGACAACTCCATGGAGTCTTTGATCCACCACTTCAAGCTCAGCACTGAGGGTTTCCGGCCGCCTCCGGGGCGGGTGTACTCCGCGGTCGAGAGCTCAAGGGGGGAATTGGGCTTTCTGATGGTGAGTGACGGCGGGAACCGCCCTTATCGGTGTAAGGTGCGCGGGCCTTCATTCAGCAACCTTTCTGCGCTCTCCTACATGGTTCAGGATGAGCTGGTGGCGGACGTCGTGGCAGTCATCGGGAGCATCGACATCATCCTCGGCGACGTCGACCGCTAGTCGGATTGACCGGCCCGGGCGGAGCCGCCTCGAAGGGCCCGCGGCAACACCAGGACCATCTCCAGCGCACCCAGAATGAGCAGGGCGGCCGCGATCCTGGGCACGAACGCGGAGAGCGCCGGTGGCGAGGTGAATAGCCAGCCGATGAGGACCGGCACCCCGATTGCGGGGGCTATCGCGAAGGACCGGTCCCTGGCGCCCATGCTGTAGTAGACCAGCAGGTTGACGATCGTTAGGCCGACCACCCCGACACTGAAGAGCAAGAGGAGAGTGGCATCGCTCTCATATCGATGACCCAAGACGATGCCGAGCAGGGGCCGCGAAAGCAAGGTGTATCCACCAACTACCAACGCGTCTATCACAATTAGGACGGCCCCGGTCTGCATCAGCAGCCGCCGTCGCGCCTGCCGCGACCCTGCCGCTGCGATTCTTGGGTACATGACGGCGCTGAGGCTGCTGGTGCCGAAGAAAAGGATCTTGCCCATGACCGACAGCCCAGCGTAGAGTCCAGCGCCGTTCGGGGTCAGAACGTGGCGGGCGGCGACTACGTCGATATTGTTGAAGATTGGGGCAGTTGCGGCGCCAGCGACTACGGTGCCGTCGACCAACGGCCCCGGATGGGCGCGCCGTCCGGACCCGGCCACTCTGGGGTGCCGCGGATAGAGCGCAGATCCCAGAGCCCCGGCGACCGAACTGAGGGGCACCGCGGTAGCGCCGAAACCCAAGTGGAGGAGGACCACCGCCAGAAAGAGCATGGTCAGGCCGTAGAGCAGAAAGTTGACCGCGAGAGGCCCGAACTCTCTGGCTCCTTGGAGGTAACCACGCTGAGACCCTCCGAAGGCGGCAATCGGACCGGCGATGATGGTCAGCCCCAATATCCACGGATTGGGTAGGTGCAGCAGAAGGGCGAGAAGTAGGTCCACCGGTACCATCGCGGCTCCCAGTGCCAACCCTATTCGCCAGCTGCTCCGACGCAGCAGCGGCCACTGCGCCCCGGCGTCCATTCCAATAGCCAGCGCAGCTGCGACCTCCCGGGCACAACCCGCAGCTACCACGTACGAGGTGGTGTAGAGGAGGTTGAGCACCGCGACGACCGCAGTCGACTCCCCGTTGGCCGCCTGCGACAGATGGTGGGCCCCGTAGGACTGGGCCACCAAGACACCGGCACCGGAGCCGCCTATCCCGATCAGATAAAGGATGTTATGACGTACGAGTGGGCTTCTCAGGATCATGCTCAGTCGCCTTCGAAGAGGGGGGCGACCGCTGCGGGTGGACGGGTCCTGACGTCCACCACCTGGGGTGGGATGGGGATTGCTCACGGCGGGTAATGCTGACGCATTCCTGGGGCCGGGCGGGGGTTGGACCTCCTGGGGGTAGGGCGGATTGGTAAAGTGGGGTCCGAATGAGCAGGGGCATGCAGATGCGCGCCAGTCGCCTACCGGGGAAAGAGCTGGCTGCTCAAATGCCCGTGGGCGGGGGGAGCTGACCGGTGGCTGACCTCCCGACTTCTTCTAAGTCGGCGGAAATGCTTGATACCGCCACGATCAGGCGGATAGCCGACATGAAGGGGAAGTACCCTGAGGCTCGGTCGGCGGTCCTGCCCTCTCTGTGGGCGGTCCAGGACAAGCTCGGATATTTGCCTACATGGTCGCTTGAGGCGGTGGCTTCTCAACTGGGGCTGCTGCCCTCGGATGTCGAGGCCGTCTCTAGTTTCTACTCCATGTACTTCAACCACCGACCTGGCCGGCATATCGTTCAGGTCTGCCTCAACGTCTCCTGCGGGCTGCGAGGTGCGGATGAGCTTCTGGAACAGCTGCGCGAGTCGCTCGAGCTGGACGATGAGGGGAATACCCCGGATGGCTCCTTCACGATCGAGGGCACCGTCGAGTGTCTCGGCGCTTGTGGAGGCGCCCCGATGCTCCAGGTGGATCGGTACAGCTACGTGGACCTCACTCCCGAGACGGCTGTCGAGCTGGTCCAAGGGATCCGAGCCGAGGATGGGAGGCGGAGGTGACCGAATCTGGCTTGGTCCTCACCCGGCACCATGGCGCCCCGGATCAGACCACCCTGGCGGGCTACGAGAGGGTTGGTGGGTATGGGGCTCTGCGCCGAGCGGTCCAGATCGGACCTGACGAGGTGGCGGTACAGGTCAAAGCCTCTGGACTCCGGGGGAGGGGAGGAGCGGCCTTCCCCACGGCGACCAAGTGGAGCTTCTTGCCTAAGGAGACCTTTCCGCGCTACTTATGCGTCAACGCCGACGAGTCCGAGCCTGGGTGCTTCAAGGACAGGGTGCTCATGGAAGAGTATCCGCACCAGTTTTTGGAGGGGGTGCTCATCGCCGCCTTCGCACTTCGGGTTACCCACTCCTTCATCTATATCCGCGGAGAATATCGCAGTCAGCGCGAGCTGCTGGAGAGGGCGGTCGAGGAGGTGTATCGGGCCGGTTATGCAGGCCGCGATGTGCTCGGATCCGGCTGGGGTTGCGAGCTCATCGTGCATGGTGGCGCCGGTGCCTATATCTGCGGCGAGGAGACAGCTCTGCTGGAGTCACTGGAAGGGCGCCGGGGGCAGCCGCGTCTCAAGCCTCCATTTCCCGCGGTGAAGGGGTTGTATGGCCAGCCAACGGTCGTCAACAATGTCGAGACCCTCTCGAATCTCCCCTTCATCGTGGAACAGGGCGGGGCGGCTTACGCCGCCACAGGCACCGAGGCCAGCCCGGGGACCCGCTTATTTTGCGTCAGCGGCCATGTGGAGCACCCCGGGACCTTCGAGGTCCCGATGGGCCGAACGACTTTCCGAGACCTGGTGGAGCTTGCCGGGGGGGTCTGGAAGGGCCGCAAGTTCAAAGCCATGCAGCCGGGGGGTGGGTCGATGCAGATTCTCGGCCCGGAGCACCTCGACACTCCGTTGGACTTCAAGGCCGTTGCCGACGCGGGTTCCTCCCTGGGGGCGGGAGCTCTGGTGGTGATGGACGAGTCCACCTGCGTAGTCAACGTAGCCATGCGTTTGGTGGACTTCTACCGACACGAGTCCTGCGGAAAGTGCGTCCCCTGTCGGGAGGGAACCTACTTCGAGAGCGAGTTGATGCACCGACTGGAAGCGGGTGTGGCGACTCGCTCTGAGCTTGCGGACCTCAGCGATGTCTGCGCGAACATGGACGGCCGGTGCTTCTGCCCATTGGGGGACACAGCCACCTGGTTTGTGATGTCTGCGTACCGGAGGTTTCCCGAAGAGTTCGAGATGCACTGCGGGGCGGGCGTCTGTCCAGTTCGCTACCGGCAGGAGGTGATGGTCTAGGTGGCTGAGGCTCCCGCGGCTCCCGCGCTGATTGGGGTTGAGATCGATGGGCGTACCGTCGAGGTCGCTCCGGGCTCGCTCGTATGGGACGCGTGCGAAAAGGCTGGGGTGTTCGTCCCAGTCTATTGCGCCCACAAGAAGCTTGAGCCGGTCGCCGTCTGCCGAATGTGCCTGGTCGAGGTCGAAGGCATGCCCAAGTTGCAGCCGGCATGCGCCACCAGGGTTTCGGCGGGGATGGTCGTCCGCACGGCCACCGACCAGGTGCGGAAGTTTCGCGATGGCAATCTGGAGTTCCTGCTGCTGAATCACCCCCTTGACTGCCCGGTCTGCGACCGGGGCGGCGAGTGTGATTTGCAAGACTTCACCCAGAGGTATGGCCCAGGGCGGAGCCGGGCCAGCATCACCGAGAAGGTCCACTTCGAAAAGGCGATACCTCTTTCCGACAAGATCTACCTGGACCAGGAGCGGTGCATTCTCTGCTGGCGCTGCGTGCGCTACTACGAGGAGATCACCGGCGAGCGGGAGATCGTCTTGCAAGAGAGGGGTGTGCACACCGTGGTTGACACCTTCGAGCGCCGCCCGCTCCAGAGCAAGTTCCAAGGCAACCTCCCAGAGATCTGCCCGGTGGGGGCTCTGACCCACGCGAAATACCGCTTCCGAGCTCGTCCTTGGGACCTTCGGCGGACCTCTAGCGTCTGCTCTCACTGCAGCTACGGCTGCAACATCTTTGTGGACGCCAGGGAGGACCAGATCGCAAGGTACGCCAGCAACGACAACCCTGAAGTCGATGACAGTTGGCTTTGCGACCGCGGCCGCTATGCCTTCTCGGAGCACAACCGAGGGGACAGGGTGGTGAACCCCGAGGCCAGGGTGGGTGGGGTCCGCCAGGCAGTCGCCTATAAGGATGCAATTGAACGGGCCTGTGGCGGGCTGCTACGCATCAGGGGGGAGTTTGGGCCCTCTGCAATTGGGGTTGTGGGGTCGTCTAGACTGACCAATGAGGAGGCGTTCGCCCTCCAGTGGATGGCGCGCGAAGTCATTGGAACTCCCAATTTGGACCATCGCCTTTCTCGGCTGGAGAGGATCACGCCCGATGACTTTGAGGTGGGCATCGCTGAGATCGAGGAGTGCGACGCGGTGGTTGTGCTCGGCCCCACCCCTGAGGCGGCGGCCCCGGTCCTCACGCTGCGGCTATTCAAAGCCGAGAACAAGAGGGGCCGTCAGATCCTGAGGGTCCCCGTGGGAGTTGCGGCAGCCAGACTTTTGCAAGATCTCCCACCGGAGGCCACAGTCGCGATTGTGGCTCACGAGTCGGATGCCTCTGCAGCCCGCGAGCTGCGGCGGAAGCTGAGTGCTCCCAAGCGTCTGGTGCAAATCCTGACCATTGTTGATGAGGTCAACAGTCGCGGGTGCCAGGACCTCGGCCTGCTGCCGAATTGGCTACCGGGCTATCGTCCGGCTCTGAACCCCGGCCTGGAGACGCTGGCCATGCTTAAAGCCGCGGTGGACGGCACGGTTCGGGCGTTGGTTTTGGTCGATCCCAGCCCCGATCTCGAAGGGAGGGCCCTCTTTGCCGACGCTCTTGCCTCCGTCGAGTTGGCCATCGTGGTGGCTGCGCGGCCCGGCGTGTCCACCCGGGGAGCGACGGTCGTCCTGCCCGGGCGGACTCTGGTGGAGAAGGCAGGAACCGTGACTAACACGGAGGGGCGCGTTCAGAGGGTTAGGTCGGCGGTCGAGCCCAAGTTTGCCTTCCCCCCCGATCTGCGGGTCATTGCGGATCTGGCTGCTGGACTCGGCGGTGATCTAGGGGTCCAGCCGCTCGCTGGTCCGGTGTTCACCAAGATCGCCGAGGCTGTGCCAGCGTACCGGGGGACTCAGGGTGGCCTTCGCGCGAAATGGAGTCTCCTTCCGTGAGTTCGGCGGCTTCCTCTGTTTTGTTGGCTGTCATCGTCACCTTGGTGAAAGGCATCCTGATCGTGGTCGTTCTGGCGACCGGTTTCGCATACATGACGTTCGCGGAGCGCAAGATCTCGGCCCGGATCCAGTTGCGGTACGGGCCTAATCGAGTCGGTCCATTCGGGTTGCTTCAGCCGGCGGCCGACGGTGTCAAGCTGTTTTTGAAGGAGAAGGCGGCGCCCGATGGCAGGGACAACTTCCTCTATCTGCTTGCTCCTGCCTTGGCAGCCGCAGCGGCGCTCTTCGCCTTCTCCGCGATCCCGATCAACCAGACCATCTGCATCGGCGGGACCAACGGCGCGGGCCCGCTCTCCGCGGCCTGTCCGGGTGGGTATCCGTTGCATTGGGACCTGGCCGACCTCAACGTCGGCCTGCTGTTCATTCTGGCGATAACGTCCCTTGGTATCTATTCGATCTTCCTCGGTGGGTGGGCCAGCAACTCCAAGTACTCCTTGCTGGGGGCTCTGCGTAGCTCCGCTCAATTGATCAGTTACGAGATGGCCGTGAGTTTCGCGCTCATCGGGCCGGTGCTGCTGGCCGGCTCCCTGAACCTCGAGACTGTCGTGAATCAGCAGCACTCCCTCTGGTTTGTCTTTCTGCAGCCCATGGGATTCCTGCTGTATTTCACCGGGGCTCTGGCGGAGACCAACCGACTACCCTTCGACCTTCCGGAAGCCGAGTCTGAACTGGTGGCGGGGTATCACACCGAGTATTCCGGGATGAGATTTGGTCTTTTCTTCATGGCGGAGTACATCAACATGATCACGGTGTGCTCGATAGCCACCGTGATGTTCCTCGGCGGATGGATGGCACCGTTCTTTTTTCTTCCCAACTGGTTGGGTCCGATCTGGTTCGGCGCCAAAGTGGGGCTCTTGATATTTATCCTGATGTGGGTCCGCTGGACCTTCCCCAGACTGCGGTACGACCGCCTTATGCAATTCGGTTGGAAGGTCTTGCTGCCCCTCGGTCTGGTGAACTTGCTGGTTACCAGTTTCTTTGTGGCGCTGCATTGAAGCGGTGTCAGTCCGATGTGCAGGGGTGGTAGTTCATGTTTCGTGAACTGATTGGCGGGCTGCGGATAACCATGCGGGAGATGCTCACCAAGCCGATAACCATCCAATACCCGGAGGAGCAGCGCCCGGTCCCGCCCCGCCACCGCGGACATCACATACTCCACCGTTATGACAACGGGTTGGAGAAGTGCATCGGGTGCGAACTTTGCGCCGGAGCCTGCCCTGTCGGGTGCATTTACGTGCAGGCCGCGGAGAACGACCCGGAGCATCCCGTCTCACCCGGCGAGCGGTATGCTGTCCGGTACGAGATCAACCTGATGCGGTGCATCTACTGCGGGTACTGCGCGGAGGCGTGTCCCACCGAGGCGATCACCCTCGGGCCGCGGCTGGATCTTGCAGACTATAAGCGAGAGCGGTTGGTGGCGACCAAGGACGACCTCCTGGAAGCTTGGCCCGGCTTCGTTCCGATGCTCCAGGAGGTTGCTCCCGGTCGAGGAGTTGCAGCGGCTCAACCGACACCGTTGGGCCCCGGCTCGTCACATTTGGGCCCGGCAGGATCAGCTCCTGGCCTACGTCCGCCAATCCCTGAGGCGCGCTCCGAAGGTGGTGGAGCCGATCCGATATGACGGTAATCTTTGGGATTGCCGCGGTGCTGGCATTTCTGGGGGCACTAGGGGTGGTCCTGAGTCAGCGCACCCTGTACTCTGCCTTGAGCCTAGTGCTGAACATGGTCTCCCTGGCGGTCTTGTTCCTTCTGCTGGACGCCCAGTTCCTTGCGGCAGTCCAGATCATCGTCTATGCCGGGGCGGTGATGGTGCTCTTCGTCTTCATCATCGCGCTCCTCTCCCCGGGCGCTGAAGAGCGAGTCCGACCTCTCGAGCTCCGAATGCTCCTGGGAGGGGTGGCCGCGGTGGTTTTCACCGTGGTGATTGGGAGACTGACGCTCAATGGCATCACAGTTGGGCCAGGCGGTCGCTTCCACGGAGGGATTGGCCCATTCGCCCCTACTGTTGTCAATGCTCACGGCCAAGTGCAGACAGTAGGTGAGCAGCTGTTCACAACCTATTTGCTCCCGTTTGAGGTGACTTCCCTGTTGCTCTTGGTGGCCGCGGTGGGGGCGGTCTACCTGTCCAAGCGCCGGAGGCTGGTGGCGTGACTGGTTTGTTCCCCGGTTTCCTCATATTGTCGGCTGGGCTGTTCTCGGTCGGGGCGGTTGGGGTGCTGGTGCGCAGGAACCCGCTCGTGGTATTCATGTCGATCGAGCTGATGCTGAACGCCGCCAATCTGGCCTTGATTACCTTTGCCCGGTATACCCAGACGATGGCGGGCCAGGTGTTCGCCCTCTTCGTGATCGCGGTGGCTGCGAGCGAGGTGGTGGTGGGGTTGGCTCTGATCACCGGTGTGTACCGCAGTGGACGACGGCTCGACCTCGATGAGCTCAGCGAGATGAGCGAGTGACCGCTATATGAACCCGACGCTGATTTTGGTGCTAAGCGCGGTCATCCTGGGTTTGCCCACCGCTGGGTTCTTAGTCAACGCCTTGACCCTGGGACGCCTGCCACGCCGACTGGTGGCGTGGATGGGACCCGGGGTGGTGTTGGCCGCCTTCGCGGCCACGGTGGTCACTCTAATATCCATGCTGAGTCGGCCCGCGACGGATCGGGGCATAACCATAGTCTTCTGGCACTGGTTGAACGCCAGCGTGGCCAGCGGTAGCGGTGTTTCCGCACAGGCTGGTTTCAACGCCAACTTCTCGGTCCGCATCGATCCTCTATCGGTACTGATGATGCTGGTGATCACCGGGATCGGTGGCCTGATTCATGTCTACAGCGTCGGTTACATGGCTCACGACCGTGGATTCAATCGATTCTTCGCGTACATGAACCTGTTCATCACCAGCATGTTGCTGCTGGTGATGAGCAACACTTTGGTGTTCCTGATCATCGGGTGGGCGATGGTGGCATTTGCGTCGTACGCCCTGATCGCCTTCTGGTATGACCGCCCGTCGGCAGTGGTTGCTGGACGGAAGGCGTTTGTGACTCAGGTGATTGGCGACGTCGGGCTGGTGCTGGGCGCCTTCCTGATCTTCCTCAACCTGAGGGGTCCAGCCGGGAATCTGCTTCACACCGTAAACATGCAGACCATATTCGCCAATGTCGGCCCTGGGGCGCATTTCCATAATGGTCTTGGCGCCTACGGAGCAGGACTGGTCACGGCTATCGGCATCCTTCTTTTCTTAGGGGCTGCGGCCAAGTCGGCTCAGTGGCCGTTGCACACCTGGCTGCCGGACGCCATGGAAGGCCCCACCCCAGTGTCCGCGCTGATCCATGCGGCAACCATGGTGACCGCGGGCGTCTACCTGGTGGCCCGCTTTCACCCCATCTACCAGCAGGCACCCGTGGCCGCGGCCGTGGTCGCATGCGTCGGCATTGGAACCGCCTTGATGGCGGGGATCATCGGCTGTACCCAATACGACATAAAGCGTGTGATCGCCTACTCCACGATGAGCCAGATCGGGCTGATGATATTCGCTGTCGGAATCGGGGCATATTCTGCCGGCATGTTCCAGTTCTTTACCCACGCCTGCTTTAAGGCCCTGCTCTTCCTAGCCGCTGGAAATGTCATTCACTCTCTTCACGATGATCAGGATGTGCGACTGATGGGGGGCCTGTCGCGGCGTATGAAGTGGACCTATTGGTCTTTTGCGATTGGTGCTCTGGCGCTGTCTGGCATCCCGATCTTTGCTGGGTTCTTCAGCAAGGAAGAGCTCCTGGGGAACGGGTTGGCGCTGGGCCCGGCAGTGCCCTGGTTGTGGGTGATTGGCGTCTCGGTCAACGTGCTTACCAGCTTTTACATCTTCAGAGTTGTATGGCTCGCCTTCCGTGGTGAGCCCCGATCCGAGCACGCTGAGCGTGCCCACGAGGCACCTCCCCTCATGCTCATCCCGGTGATGATCCTGGCAGGGCTGGCGACAGTTGTCGGGTTTCTGAACATTGATTTCGCCGGGTTTGCCCCGGTCACCGTGTTCTCGGCCTTTCTGCAACCGGTCCTCGGGTCGCCCCATTCCCAGGCCAGCGCTGCGATCGCCGGTTTGGCCCTCCTGGCTGGAGTGGTGCTCAGCCTGCTCGGTGTGGGGCTGGTGTGGGCGGTGTATGAGCGGGGATTGATCGCCCGTGATTTGATCTCCAAGCGGGCAGCGTGGCTGTACCGGCTCTCCTTCAACAAGTTCTACTGGGATGAGATCTACGACGTTGCTCTGGTGCGGCCGACGGTGGCCCTGGCGACGACGGTTCGCGGTCTGATCGAGCCAAACTTGATCGACGGGGCGGTGACCGGCATCCGGGAGGTCGTCGGCACCTTGGCGGATGACTTTCGGACCTTTCAGACCGGCTACCTTAAGGACTACGCCTTGGTATTCTTCTTCTTTGCGGTGGTGGGGCTCGTGGTGCTGGGGTTGCGGCTATCATGAGCTGGCCAATTCTGGCGGTCATATTGCTGGTGCCCCTGTGCGGGGCGATGCTCCTGCTGGTGGTTCCCGGGAGCCGCTCGGGGGTTATCCGAGTGGTCCTGGCGACCGTCACGGCTGTGACACTGGGGCTGAGCTGTGTGCTGCTGGTGGCCTTCTTGGCCGTCCCTTCCCCTGCGAGTTCCAGATTGACGGGCACGGCCAACGGGCAGTCCCTCACCACTGTGCATTCTCCGGTGACCTTCCAGTTCCAGGAGCAGGTGAACTGGCTTCACACCTCCGGTTCACTCTCCCGATTCCAACCTGCCCTTAACGAGGGCAACAACGCCTTCAATCAGTCCGGTCCGCCTCCCATCAACTTCTCCTTCCATCTGGGGGTCGATGGACTCTCGGTGTGGCTGATCGCCTTGGCCGCCCTGCTGTTCCTGGTTGCGGCGGTAGTTCTGAGCCGCAAGGAGCCCCACCTCAAGGCGTTCGCCGTTCTGATGTTGCTCAGCGAGGTCGGCGTCATCGGAGTCCTCACTTCTCTGGATCTGGTGCTGTTTTACTTCTTCTGGGAGGCGGCTCTGATACCGCTTTACTTCCTCATGCTCGGCTGGGGCGATGAGCGGCGTGGTCGGGCGGCGATCAAGTTCATCGTCTACACCGTGGCGGGCAGCCTTTTCATGCTGCTGGCAATCATCGGTGTGTACTTCGTGACCGGAACACAGACAGGCGTGTACACGTTTGACGTCCCCACACTCATCGCTGCCCAAAGCTTTGTGCAGACCATTCACAGCACTACCTTCAGTCTGTTCGGTCACAGCTTCCCAGCACTCAACCCCCAAGACTGGTTGTTTCTGGCTTTTGCCCTCGCCTTCGCCATCAAGGTGCCGCTGGTGCCATTTCATAGTTGGCTACCAGACGCCTACAGCTCCGGGCGGACCCCGTTTTTGGTCTTCTTCGCTGGCATAGTGAGCAAGCTGGGGGCCTTTGGCTTCATCCGATACAACCTCACCCTGTTCCCCCAGGCGAGTCATTTTTTTCAGCCCTTGCTTATGGGGTTGGGGGTAGCCAGCATTCTCTATGGAGCTCTGGCTGCGCTGGCACAATCGGACATCAAGCGCATTGTTGCCTACGCCTCAATAAGTCACCTGGGCTTCGTGGTACTGGGCATTTTCGCGCTCAACGTCGATGGGCTTAACGGGGCAATTATCCAGATGGTCAACCATGGAGTCGTGATTGCCGCGCTCTTCATCTGCGTAGGGATTTTCGAGGCTCGATTCGCGACTCGAAGACTGGCGGACCTGGGGGGATTGGCGAAAGCCATGCCGGTCATGGCGGGGGTGTTTCTGGTCGTGGCCTTGGCCGGGCTGGGGATGCCTTTGCTCAATTCCTTTGTGGGAGAGTTTCTGATCCTGCTGGGAGCGTTCCAGGTTTCACCTGCTTGGGCGGTGATAGCGAGCTTGGGAGTCATTCTGGCCTGCTGGTACATGCTGCGGATGTATCAGGGGCTGACCCAGGGTCCGCTACGAGCTCCTGGAGCGAGCAACGAGGAGTCCGTGGTCCAGTTGGCGGTCCAACGGATCGGGCGGGTCGACTTGGGCCCTATTGAGCTTGTAGCCTTGGCTCCTCTGGTTGCGCTCATGGTGGTCATTGGGGTGTATCCGGCTCCGATAATTCGGTACAGCCGGTTCAGCGCGGCCCAGTATGTTCAGGCGGTGGACCGAGGTAGCCTGGCCAAGACCAGCGATCGGACGGTTACGCCTCCAGGGTCTTCGTATCGAGGCGTCGGGTGATGGCCGAATTCAGTGCCTTCTTGAGCAGCGCCCCCCCGTGGTTTCCGTTGCGCTTCGTCCCCGCCAGGGACCTGCTCGGGGTGCTTCCAATTCTCATCGTGGGAGCGGGAGTGGTGCTGGTTCTGCTGGCGGATCTGGCGGTACCCAGGAGGGGCAACCGCGTGCTGCCGGCGCTCACTGGGATCGTGCTTCTTGGGGCCCTGGGTACCGCAGTGGGCCAGTGGGTCGTAAACGCGGCCCACCCGATTGTCTTCAACGGCGCCTACGCCAATGATCGTTTCGCTCTTTTCGCCGACTTCGTGGTCCTTTTGACCACTCTGGCGGTCGTGGTCCTGAGCCCCGGATACCTCCGCCGCCGCGGAATGGAGGAGGGCGAGTACTACATGCTTCTTCTGGCATCCGTCGCCGGCATGCTGGTCCTGGACGGAGCGTTGAACCTGATCGTGGTCTTCCTTGGTATAGAGCTCTTGTCGATTCCGCTTTACGTGCTGGCCGGCTTCGCCAGAGATGATCCCTTGCCCCAGGAGGCGGCCATGAAGTACCTCCTGCTCGGTGGGTTTGCATCTGGCTTTCTCGTCTACGGGATGGCCTTGATCTACGGCGAGACGGGTCACACCGGTTTGGTGGCGATTCACAACGTGCTTACCCAGACCGCTCTTCGCCAGCAGTTCGACCCTCTGCTCCTGGCGGGCATCGCGCTGCTAGCCGTTGGCCTGGCCTTCAAAGTTTCCGCCGCGCCGTTTCATTGGTGGACGCCGGACGTTTACCAGGGCTCGCCCGCGGTGGTGACCACCTTTATGTCGGTCGCCACCAAGGTGGCGGCGTTCGCGGTGTTCCTGCGGCTGTTCTCAGCCACTCTCGCTCCCTACCGGAGCGAATGGCAGGTGCCGATTGCGGTGGTCGCGATCATCTCCATGGTCTTCGGCAATGTGGTAGCCGTGGCGCAGACGTCAGTGAAACGCCTGCTGGCGTACTCCGGCATCGCGCAGGCTGGCTACATAATGATCGGGGTTGCCGTCGGCCGGCCCGACGGGACCCAGGCCGCCCTCTACTACCTGGCGGCATACGCCTTCATGAACACCGGAGCCTTTGCGGTCATCACTATCCTCAGCCGACGCGGCGAGGATTGCGACCGGTTCTCGCAACTCTCGGGGTTGGCCCGACGCCAGCCGCTGCTGGCGGGGCTGATGTCCGTGTTCATGCTTTCGCTGGCAGGCTTCCCGCTCACGGTGGGCTTCTTTGGCAAGTTCTTTCTGTTCTCGGCTGCCATTCACGACGGCCAGTTGCCGCTGGCGATCTGGGGGATCCTCACCTCTGCGGTTTCGCTTATCTACTATCTCCGAGTCATTCTGATCATGTTCAGCGGAGTGCCCGAAGTTGAGCACGAGGAAGACGAGACACTGCACCTCGCCGGAGTCACAATGGATGGGTCGGCGGTGGCCGCCAGGGCCCCCGCCGCAACAGGTGGGATGCCGGCCACCGCGGTGATTCTCCTGGCTGGCGTTGGGACCCTCGTTCTGGGAATATTCCCCGCCCTGATCTACACGCTGCTTCAGGGCATCTCGGTTGTCCACGGCTGAGCCCGGACGCGGCCCGGACCACGAGGTCAGATTGGTGGGGCTGGTCAGCCTCGTGATTCCGGCCCACAACGAGGCGGCCAACTTGCCCGGGGTGATATCCGCGGCACGGGAGGAACTTACGAGAGTCGCCGACAGGTTCAACGTCGTCCTGGTCGACGATGGCAGCACCGACGATACCGTCGCGGTCGCCCGGAAGGCGATGGGCGAGGAGTCCGCCTTGCTGCGAATAGTCACCCACCCGACCAAGGCTGGCTACGGAGTTACCGTCGCAGACGGCCTTCGGGCGGCCGAGGGCGACTGGGTGGCCTTTATGGATGGCGACGGTCAGTTCGACCCGCACGATCTGAGAAGGCTGGTGGCGCTATCGGCCTCAGCCGATCTCATTGCGGGATGGCGGGTGCACCGGGCGGACCCCTGGCATCGATCGGTGGTGAGCCGCACCTTCAACGTCCTGGTGACCATTCTTTACGGTATCCACTATCGAGATGTGGACTGTGGGTTTAAGTTGATGCGCCGGTCGGTGTTGGACGCGGCGGCTCCGCTGCGCGCCCGGTCGGCGCTGCTGAACACTGAGCTCTATTTCAAGTGCCAGGGCAGCGGACTTACGGTTGCCCAGGTTGGGCTAACCCACCATCCGCGCCTAGCCGGGGTGAGATCGGGAGGGCGATTGCGTCCCATCTTGAGAGCGATTGCGGAGGTGGTCCGACTCCGGCTTGAGCTGCGCAGGAGCTGGAGCCCGCCGAAGCCTGAACCTTAGCTGACAGTGCCGATCCGGTCCCGTCCAGCGGACCTTTGCAGCTGAAATGCGGCGAGAGTCTCGCCCAATCCCGTCTCCAACGTTGTCACAGGACTCCAGCCCAGTCTGGAGCACGCCCGGCCGATATTCAAGTAGTTGGAACGCACCTCACCAGGTCGGGCCTGGACGTGGACTGGAGGGGCCGTCCAGCCCGCCAGTCGACTGAGAGCCCCGGCAATCTCCAGAACGGAGGTGCCCCGTCCCGTGCCGATGTTGACGGCAGTCTGGAGTGGTCGGTCGACGGCCAGGACGTTGGCTCGGGCTACGTCCCCGACGTAGACGAAGTCCCTGCTCTGTTGTCCATCTCCGGTGATCTCCGGACCCAGTCCCCTCAGAAGCCGGTCACAGGTGATGGCAACCAAGCCCGCCTCGCCGGTGCCATCTTGGAAGGGTCCGTAGACGTTGCCGTAGCGCAGTGCCGTGTATTGCACACCGAAGGTCCGCTGGAACATACCCAGGTAGTCCTCGCCGGAAAGCTTGGCCGCTCCGTAGGGAGAGAGCGGTTGGGCCGAATCGGTCTCCAGACTCGGAAGCCTTCGCGCGCGGCCGTAGATCGCGCCACCTGAAGAGGCGAAGACCACTTTGTGGCAGTTCGCCGTGACCATCGACCGCAGCAGGCCGACGGTGCCAACCACGTTGTTCATCGCGTCTGCCGCAGGATCGCGCAGGGACCGCGAGACCCCACCCTGTGCCGCCAGATGAACCACCACATCGGGGCCGAAGTCCAACAGGGCATCGCGGACGGTGGTGCTGGCAATATCCGCCACCAGGAGCTTGGCTGGGACGGGCTGACCGCAGGCGTGTCGCAGATCGTCGATCACAAGGACTTGGTCACCGCGGTCCAGGAGCAACTGCACGGTGTGAGTGCCGATGAACCCGGCCCCACCTGTGACTGCGACCTTGAGGTGCGTCCTCCCGGAACTTCCCATGCCATCAATCGTAGAGGGGTCGTGGGGGACATGGGGGGTGGATCGGGCCTTCTCAGCGCCGTCTCAGGTCGAAGTCAGACAATAGGGTGCGATTATCTACCGGCTGACTGTCTGCCGAGGCTCGGTCCGTCCCCCGGCAGTCGGAAGGGTCTCGACGGCACGATGACCGGGGACTGGACCGCAGTGGAGTTCACCCTGGATTGAGCGCACCTTACTCGGTCGCCTCGGCGAGCCCGCCCAAGCGCAGAGGGCTGGTTCGACCGAGCTGGACTCTGGTCCTGCTTTTGGCGGCGTTTCTCCTATTGCGCTTGCCATCTTGGTTTGAGCCACATTGGTATACCGACGAAGCAGGATATGCCGCGACAGCTTGGCTGTCCCTTCATGGCTCCACCTTGTACAGCACGGTGTGGAACAACAAGCCCCCGCTGCTCTTTTGGTCCTACGGGTTGGTGCTGAACTGGTTCGGGCCCTCGGAGCTGGGACTGCATCTCATGTCGACTCTGCTGGGTCTGGTGGCAATTGGCGGGCTGTGGCAGCTGGCCAAGGCGCTGCTTCCACCAAGGAGGGCGGCGTTCGCGGTCCTGCTCGCCGTCCTGCTCTTGGGTCTACCGATCCTCAACGGGGAACTGGCCCTTCCTGAGAGTCTGCTGATCGCCCCCGGGGTATGGGGCATGGTGGCCACAGTTCGCGTTCTGCGCCCGGGTGGCACAGCGGCCCGGATTTGGTGGGGGGCTCTGGCGGGAGCCTTCTTTGCGGCCGCCATCCTTTACCAGCAGACGGCTGCGGCGATCGCCCTGGCGGCAGCGCTCTGGCTGCTTCTACTGCCGCGTCGGAGCGGCTGGGTCCAATTGGCGACCATGATCTTGGTCGCAATGGCTTTGGTGGCAGCAGCACTCGCTCCCTATTTGATCTGGGCCGGTGCTGGGAACGTCTTCTATTTCCTGGTGACCTCGTACGGCGGCTATGCCAGGTCGTCGCTGGGGCTGACATTCGGCACCGTCATTCCCCGGGCGGTCGCGCTCCTCGCGATCCCGATCTGCGCGGCAATAGGCAGGTCCGAACCCGAGCCCAGGTGGCGGTTGGTGTGGATCTGGCTTGCGGCGACCGCCCTCACTGCGGCGCTACCAAATCGGCCCTATGACTTCTTCACCATCCCGCTGGTATTCCCCTTGGTGTTGGCGCTGGCGGCTGTAAGGTGGCCCGCGCGGCGCTCCCTGGGCGAGTTGACCAATCTCGTCCGGCGAAGGGGTGCCCCGGTAGTTGCCGCCTTGATCGCAGTCGTCCTGTGGGGATCAGTTCTGGTGACTGGAGGGAGCCTATCTGGTTACACAGTTGGGCTCACCCTGGGGTATTACCCGAATTTTGCCGGGAGGGTGGTGGGAGCGGTCTCGCCCGAAACCTACTCCAACTTCTTCGACTACCGGGTGCTTGGGGAGAAGCTGGCGGCCGACTGGATCCGGCGCCACGGATTGGCGGGGAGCAGCGGGCTCGCCTGGTCGTCGGACGCATGGGTGTACCTCTTGGCGGACCTTCGACCGGTGGTTCCGACCCCTGCTCTGTACGTCGATGAGATGTGGCTCGGCCCGCAGGGAGTGATGAACTGGGTAGAGGCGAAGCGGCCAATCGTGGTTGTGACCACCCCCTCTTCCACATCGGTCTATCCCCAGATAGTGCCCTATCTGAAGCAGTACTACCTTGAGGTATATCGCCCGGGAGAGTCGGAGGTGTGGGTGCGCAAGGACAAGGTGCCCAAGGGGGTCTCCCCAATCCGATCCTGACAAATGGACATGGGGAATCGCCACGCCGCAGATGAGGTAGCATCGCCTGCGGTGGACACAAGCCGCGGTCGGGCGCAGCTGGGCCCTTTGGGCATGGCCCTCGTGATCGCGCTCGTCCTATTCGTAGGGGGTTGCGCGGCACCGGCAGTCTCGACCGGTCGTGGCCATCCAACGCACCATCACGAGCCTGCTCTGGTGACCATCCCCCTGCGGGTGACCGTTGTCGCCAATGAGTTCATGGGCCAGCTCATGGCCGGACAGTTCGATCTGCAGTGGGGCGAGCTGTCTGCGATGGCAAGGGCGCAGTGGCCGTCAGAATCTGCTCGCGCTGCCATGCTCCAGGCGAAGTTCCAAGGCACGTCGAAGATTCTGTCGTACACCCTGGGTCAAGTCACACCAGCACCCAGTTGGGTGAGCCCCGAGGATCCGGCTCAATCGATCTCGGGTGGGTGGCAGGTGCCGGTGAAGGTGTCATTCTTCGCCCCAAATGCGATGCTGCCGACCGGTGTGGCTGCCGACTACGCTCAGCTGCCATTGGTTGTCCTTCTGACCGGTTCGGACCCGCCGCTTGTGGTCGGCGAGGGGCCGGCTTCGCTGGATGCGCCGATCATCGAACCGGCGGTCACCACCCAAAGAACGGCGCCGGTGCCCATCCTGATGTACCACGTCGTGGCGCCATTTCCGGTCCGCACCCAATGGAACAGTCGGTATGCCTATTCCCTGGAGTACGGGCTGACTGTCACCCCTTCCCAGTTCTCAGCTCAGATGGCGTACCTCGCGTCCGCACAGGCCCATGCCATCTCCTTGACTCGCCTCACCGATTTCCTCCTCTACGGCCTGGCCTTGCCGACGAAACCGGTGGTGATCACCTTTGACGACGGGCGCGAGAGCCCGTTTCAGAACGCGGTCCCCATCCTCACCAAGTATGGGTATACAGCCACATTCTTCGTGCCCACCGGCCTGGTGGGCAAATTCGTCACCACCGAGACGGGGACCAATCCTCAGCACTACATGAGCTGGGTGCAGCTACAGCAACTGACCCACTCTGGCTTTTGGGTGGAGGACCACAGCCTCTACGACAACGCCGCCCTGTGGGGGCAGTCCTCGGCCGCGGTCCAAGAGCTCGCCGGGGCAACTGCGGTGGCCCTGCAACAACAGACCGGGCAGGCCGTTCAGTTCATCGCCTACAGTGGGGTGTGGCCCTACCCGCGGTCGACGGAAGTCGGGCCGAGTCAAACAAAGCTTTTCAGCGAACTGGAGGCTTTGGGCTACGTCGGGGGAGCTGTCGATGCCAGGACCGACTCCGACCTCCAGAGCGGGGCGCAGCTTTGGCAGATGCCTCGAGTCCGGGTCAACCCCAATGAGGCTGGGAGTCAGTTGGCGCCCTGGTTAGGATGAGGAGCCAATGACCCAAAGAGACACCATCGAGGTGGTGATCGAGATCCCCAAGGGAAGTCGAAACAAGTACGAGATGGATCACCGGACTCATCGGATTCGGCTCGACCGAGTTCTGCACTCCTCGGTGCATTACCCAACTGACTACGGATTCATCCCTGACACCCTGGCAGAGGACAGCGACCCTCTGGACGCTCTGGTGGTTGTCGAGGAGGGGACCTTCCCGGGCTGCACGGTGCCGGCCAGGCCGATTGGATTACTGCATATGGCCGACGAGCACGGGACCGACATCAAGGTTCTCTGCGTCGCGGCCACCGATCCTCGGTTTGACCCGATTCGGGACCTGGGCGACTTGGCACCTCATTGGTTGCGGGAGATCGAGGTGTTCTTCGAGACCTACAAGCAGTTGGAGGACCTCAAGGAGGTCTCGGTTGGGGGGTGGCAGGGTGCATCCGCCGCCTGGGAGGCGATTGCGGACTGCCAAGCCCGGCTGCTCCACAACCCACCGTCCTGACCTCCGGTCTGGGTCCCTATCATGGAGTTTGAATCTAAGCGGCAGTTCCGTCTGCGCCCACCAAGGGGAGGTGCGATGCGACCTAAGGTTTCGATAGTCGGCGCCGGCAACGTTGGGGCTACCACCGCCCAACGGCTGGCTGAGATGGATCTCTTCGATCTGGCACTGGTGGATGTCGTTGATGGGCTGGCGGCCGGCAAGGCTCTCGATCTGGCGGAGGCCGGACCGGTTCGTGGCTACGACACCAAGTTGGTGGGTGGCACGGACTATGGGATAACCGAGGGGTCGTCTGTAGTCGTGATCACCTCCGGGCTGGCCCGAAAGCCGGGCATGAGCCGGGACGATCTGATCACGGCCAACGCGCGAATTGTTGGCGAGGTCACGAGCCAAGTCATGCAGAGATCGCCGCAGGCGATCTTGGTGATCGTGACCAATCCCCTGGATGCGATGACCGAGTTGGCGCTCCGGGTCAGCGGCCGCGACCGCTTTCAGGTGATTGGGATGGCGGGGATTCTGGATACTGCCCGGTTTAGAAGCTTCGTGGCCTCCGAACTGGATGTCTCGGTACGCAGTGTGGAGGCGTATGTGCTGGGTGGGCATGGAGACTCCATGGTGCCCTTGCGTGGTGTCACCAGCGTGGCCGGGGTCCCCGTCGGCCGTCTCATCCCATCGGATCGGCTGGAAGCGATAGTTCAGCGAACCAGGGATGGTGGAGCCGAGGTGGTCAAACTCCTCAAGACCGGAAGCGCATTCTACGCTCCCTCAGCGGCAGCAGCCCAGATGGTGGAGGCCATAGCAGCCAACCGTCGTCAGGTTCTGCCATGTGCCATTCGACTAGAGGGTGAGTACGGCCTTTCCGGAGTCGTGATGGGAGTTCCTGTGAAACTGGGGTCCTCCGGGGTCACCGAGGTTGTGGAGGTGGCGCTGACCGAGGAGGAGTCGGCTGAGATGGAGCGGTCGGCTCAGGCGGTCAGGGAAGTGACTGCGGTACTTCCCTGATGGCCGCGGCAATCGCTGGACCAGCAGCCGCGGATGTCCGACGCCAGGACCGGTGGTGGCTGTACCCGGCTAACGTTGTCCTCTGGCTGACCATTTTTGGTATCTACAGCCTCTGGACCATCGTCTTCTTCCACAGCGACCAGTTCCACCAATATCTCTCCCCGTTCTACTCGCCCGAGGTGGCAGTAGGGAGGACCCCGGTCTCTCCCGCACTCTTCATCTTCTACATTCCGTTGGGGTTCCGAGCGACCTGCTACTACTATCGCAAGGCCTACTACAGGTCATTCTTTCAGGACCCGCCTGGATGTGCCATCCGGGAGCCCAAGGAGCTGGCTGCGGTCTCTCCCACAGGGAGAGGGACGGCCTACCGGGGTGAGACCAAGCTGCCATTCATACTCAATAATCTCCACCGCTTCTTCATGTATTTCGCGGTCGGCTTCGTAGTCGTGCTTTGGATCGATGCCTACCGGTCGTTCTCCTACCAGGGTCACTGGGGGATAGGCCTGGGTAGCGCGTTCATGCTGGTCAACGTGGTCTTCCTGACCGGGTACACCTTCGGCTGTCACTCCCTGCGGCACCTGGTAGGGGGTGGCAAGGATTGTTTCTCGTGTCTGTTGGCGGGGCGGCAGCGCTATCAGGCGTGGCGGGGCGTGAGCTGGTTGAACGCCAGGCACTCCACCTTCGCGTGGATAAGCCTCTTCACCCTCATCTTCACCGACGTCTACATCCGCCTGCTGCAGTACGGGGTCTTCCACGATCCCCATCTCGGATTCTGAAGAAGGGGACAGGGATGGCATTGGAGGCGACCTACGATGTCTTGGTGCTCGGCGCCGGTGGCGCTGGGATGCGGGCCGCGATCGCGGCTGCCGAGCAGGGCTGCACCGTGGGAGTGGTCTGCAAGTCGCTGCTGGGTAAGGCCCACACCGTGATGGCGGAGGGCGGGGTCGCGGCAGCTCTCGGGAACGTCGACTCAGAGGACTCGTGGGCTGTCCACTTTGGGGACACCATGAGGGGGGGCGCCATGATGAACAACTGGCGCATGGTTGAGCTGTACTCCCATGAGGTGATCGACCGGATCATAGAGCTGGAGCAGTGGGGAGGGGTGTTCGACCGGACCAAGGAGGGACGGATCAGCCAAAGGGCCTTCGGGGCCCACTCCTGGCGGCGGCTGGCGCACATCGGCGACCGCACCGGACTCGAGCTAATTCGTACCTGTCAGGATCGCCTGGTGCACACACCCGGGGTGACAGTCCATATGGAAACAACCCTGACCAGGCTCCTGAAGGATGGAGAGCGAGTCGCGGGTGGCTTCGGGTATCAGCGGGCCTCCGGGGAGCCGGTGACGATTCGGGCCAAGGCCGTCATCATGGCCACGGGTGGTTGGGGGCGAATGTATCGAATCACCTCCAATTCCTGGGAGGGGACCGGCGATGGTGCCGCCATGGCCTACGAGGCTGGCGCCGAGCTGAAGGACATGGAGTTTGTCCAGTTTCACCCCACGGGAATGGTGTGGCCACCTGGCGCACGCGGGATCCTGGTCACCGAGGCGGTGCGCGGCGAGGGAGGGATTCTGCGAAACAGCTCCGGTGAGCGCTTCATGGAGCGCTACGACCCAATTAAAAAGGACCTCTCTTCACGGGATGTGGTTGCTCGCTCCATATTCAAGGAGGTCCAGGCAGGTCGCGGGTCGCCGCATGGAGGAGCGTTCCTGGATGTCACCCACCTGGGTGCGGATACCATCCGGCGGCGCCTGCCCTCCATGTACGAGCAGTTCCACAGCCTGGCCGGCGTTGACATCACCCAGCAGCCGATGGAGGTCGCGCCCACAATCCATTACACGATGGGCGGGATCAACGTCGAGGCTGAGACCGCCGCCACCACCGTGCCCGGCCTTTTTGCGGCGGGGGAGTGTGCGGCTGGTCTGCACGGTGCCAACCGTCTGGGCGGCAACTCTCTTGGCGACATTCTGGTCTTCGGCAAGCGGGCCGGCGAGGCTGCAGCGGAATACGCCCGTAGCCACGATCGGCTGCCCCAGGTGAATGAGGCCGAGATCAAAGAGGAGCAGCAGCTCCTGCTGCGGCCGCTCTCCGGAGGGGCCGGCGAGGATCCCTTCAAACTTCATCGAGAGCTTCAGGATGTGATGCAATCGGGAGCGGCAATCGCTCGGACGGAGGGTTCACTCACCGAGGCGTTGGAGCAGATCCTGGAGCTCAAGGAAAGGGCTGCCAAGATCCGAGTCCCAGGGTCCACCGCCTACAATCCCGCGTTCAGCGGGGCGCGCGACGACATTTTCATGCTGACCGTGAGCGAGGCCATCGTCCGGTCCGCCCTGGAGCGGAGGGAGAGCAGGGGGTCCCAGTGGCGCCTTGACCACCTGGAGCGGGACCCGGAGTTCGGCCAGGTAAATCTCATCAGCCGCAAGGGCGTCTCGGGACAGATGGAGATCGCCCGGAGCCAGATTCCACCGATGCCGGAGCAGCTTCGCAAGTTGACTGAAGGTGAGACCCGAGTCGCCGCGACCGCGGTGGCCGATGCCGCGGACGCCAAGCTCAAGGCGAAGCGCAAGGGGCCGGCACCGACAGTTGAGGTGTCGCCGGAGGATGAGCACCCCACCACCCTAAGGATCAGCTACGACGACGGGCTCACCGATCACCAGATCCAGATGAAGGTGTGGAGGGGTGACGGCAACTCCGGTGGATTCGAGGCATTCACCGTCCCTCAGGTGGAGGGCATGGTCGTCCTTGATGCGATTCACTGGATCCAGGCCAATGGCAGCGGCGACCTCGCCTGCCGGTGGAATTGCAAGGCTGGGAAGTGTGGGTCCTGTAGCGCGGAGATCAACGGCCGACCCTCCTTGATGTGTAAGACGCGGGTGGACGAGGTCCTGGGGCTGGCCACCGAAGTGGTGGTTCAGCCGATGCAGGTATTCCCCAATCTGACCGATTTGGTCACCGATGTGAGCTGGAACTACGAAGTCAACCGCAAAATTCAGCCATTCACTCCGGCGCCTGGCGAGCTGGCTCCGTTCGACATTCAGCAGCGAGACATCGAGCGGGTGATCGAGCAACGCAGATGTATCGAGTGCTTCCTCTGCCAGGACGTTTGCCATGTGCTGCGCGAGCATCAGGGCACCGATCGATTCTTCGGCCCTCGATTCATGGTCAGGATCGCCTCGCTTGAGATGCACCCCAAGGACGTGGCCAACCGGCTTCCGCAGCTCTACGGCGAAGCCGGGGCGGCGATGTGCAACATCACCAAGTGCTGCACCGAGGTCTGTCCCGAGCATATCAAGATCACCGACAACGCGATCATCCCCATGAAGGAGAGGGTCGCCGACCGCCACTATGATCCCATCCGCGGGGTTCTGCACCGGCTGCGTCCTCCGAGCTAGCCGGGCGGAGGCAGCCTGCGGGGCCCCGGAGCCTACTCCGGTTCTTCCTTCGACCTTACGATGACCACGGGAATGGGGGAGTGCTGACTGCACTCCTGGCTGACCGATCCCAAGAGCAGGGCCTTGAAGTCTCCGAGCCCGCGAGAACCCACAACCAAGAGGTCGGCACCTTGGGCGCGCTCCACCAGGGTTCGCGCCGGTTGCCCGTGCAGGACGCTTAGCCGCACCTCCAGGTCGGAGTATTTGGCGGCGACCTCTTGGCCTGCAGCCTCCACCACCTCACGCGCCGCGGTCTCCAGGGCGGTCACCACATCAGCCGACGCGACGGTCATCGCCACCGATGGAATGCTCCATGCTGCCACGAGCTCCAGGGATGCCCCTCTGAGGCGTGCCTCCGCGCAGGCCCACCTCAGAGCCTGCATGGAATGGCTAGAGCCGTCGACCCCTACCACGATCCTGGAAATTTCAGTTCCTCCGCATAGTTGGAGTTGAGGCTTTTGTGCCTCCGGGCGGGATGACCACCGGGCGGCCGTCAAGCGTCGACTGCGCCTTGAAGATCATAGGGGTGCAACATCCCATCGGGTCGTCGATGACCGTGGACGGGATCTGTCGGCCAACGAGGTGCGGTGACCGCGGCGGCATAGTGGCGTCCGATAGTCAGTCGTTGGTCGGCCGCGTCCGGCGGGACCGGCGACAGCTTGGAAGCTCGATGGCCAACGTTCCCGAGGATTGCAAGAGCCCTCTCAGAGCGTACGATGCAGCAGGGGCCGGCTCGAAGGTCAGCGATCAACAGCCAGTCTGCCCAGCCAATCCGCACCGGTATCCTGGAGTGCAGTGCCAGATCAGGAGCAGGGTCGACTAGCTAAGGGCTGGAAGCGGGTGTTCGAGTCTGACCTCATTCTCTTGCACGCGCCTTCCGTTTGGGACTTCCGTAAGGAGGTCATATTGCAGGGGCCTCTAGCTGACGTAATCCCGTCCACCGACGAGTTTGAGATGTACCCCATCGGGCTGACGAGCATCGCCGCCTACCTGGAGCTCAATCATTACAACGTCCGAATCCTCAACATCGCCTATCGGATGCTTCGCGACTCCACCTATGATGTGCCAGCCCACCTAAGCCGCCTGCGGGCGCCGGTCTTTGGCATCGACCTACACTGGCTGCCCCACGCCAACGGGGCCCTGGGCATTGCGGGGCTGGTGAGGGAGGTTCATCCGGAGTCCAGGGTGCTGATCGGTGGCCTGTCGGCCAGTTACTACCATCTGGAGCTGATCCAAAGCCCGTATGTGGATTTCGTCCTGCGCGGTGACTCAACCGAGGAGCCGTGCCGACAGCTGCTGCAGGCGCTCCGGGAAGGCACACCTTTGGAGCTGGTCGAGAACCTGACCTGGAAACGGCCGGACGGGGAGGTGGTTGTGAATCCCCTGACATTCGTGCCCGCGGACCTGGATTGGATTGACGTGCCGGCCTATGACTACATGTTGCACGCGGTGTTTAAATACCGGAGCCTGGCGGACTTCGTGCCTTACGCGGAGTGGCTGCAGTACCCCAGCACCATGGTTCTGAACGCCCGCGGCTGTCCCTACAATTGCTCCATATGCGGCGGGTCCCGGACCGGCTATGAGATCGTGGCCCACCGAACTCGGGCCGCCTACCGATCACCCGAGAAGCTGGTCGCGGATATGCTTCGCATTTCCAGCTTCTCGAAGGCGCCAATTTTCATGGTGCACGACCCTCGGGTGGGTGGGGTCGGTCGAGCCAAGCGCAGCTTCGACCTGATGAAAGAGGCAAAGATTCCCAACGAGCTGACTATCGAGTTGTTCTACCCAGCCAACTCAGATTTTTTCGCAATGGTGAGGGAGGCGGCGCGCTGGTGGAGCTTGGAGATCACGATAGAGTCGCCGGACCACGAGATTCGCAGGGTCAATGGCAAGTTTCCAGTGTCCAACCAGGCGGTCGAGGAGACGATTGCCGCCGCTCTGGATCAGGGGTGCGAAAAGCTCGACCTCTTCTTCATGGTGGGGCTACCGCACCAGACCCCCAAGGATGCCCTGGCAACCGTTGACTACTGCCGCCATCTGGTTGAGCGCTTCCGCAAAGACAACCGATTGCAATTCTACGTGGCACCTTTGGGCCCATTCCTTGACCCAGGCAGCCGAGGTTTCGAACTGCCTGAGCTGGGCTACCACCGGCGCTTCACCACGCTGGAGGAACACCGTCGGGCGCTGCTCGGTCCCACCTGGCGGGAGATGCTCTCGTATCACACTGACTGGATGAGTCGCCAGCAGATAGTGGAGACGACCTACGAGGTCGCGGCTGGGCTGAATGACCTCAAGTTCAGTGCCGGACTCATCGACGCGGCCACCCACGCCACCGTGGTAGCTCATGTGACCGCAGCCCGCGAGGTACTGGCTGCTGTCGACCTGATACTGGAGCTCCCAGTGGAAGCTCGGGAGGCTGAGCTGCGAAAGCTGAACGCGAAGGTCGAGACCGCCAATACCGCGACCATGAACGGAAGTCAGGAGCTGAAGTGGCACTCCGCCACCGGGTTTCGTGTCAGCCGCCTTCTGATTCGGCACCTGCTGGCGGCATTTCCCCGTGAGGCCGCCCACGGCGTCTCCAGACTGCGCGGGCGGTACGACACAGAGGTGACTAAGGTCGCGTGCCTGCCCACCCCGACCGGTCGCTTCATGGGCGGTTCTGGGGAAACTCTGCGGGCCAAGGAACGCTCCAGGGTCGCTGGCTAGGGGATGTGGGCAGGGACCTCAGCGAGCCAAACGGCGGAAGAACACGGGGATGGCCCGGTTGCATTCCGTGATGGTCGGCTCAGGGACTGGCGGGAGTCTTTGCAGCTCCCATTGACTCCACGGCAGCTTCGATCTGTTCTGGTGAGAGATACGTTTTTTCCAATAGCCGCGACCCCTGATAGCGCAGGCGAAGGGTGCCTCCTTTGGCACATTGAAGGCGATGCAGCGCCCATGGCGGACGCCGGTCCAGGGTTGCCCAAAAGGCCTGGATGGGGTCGCCATGGCTGATACACAGGAAGGTGCTCCCCGGGTGATCCCGTAGCCCCTCGTGGACAGTCGACTCCACCCTATCGTGCATCTCGCGCATGCTCTCGTCACCGCGAAGTAGGCCCGGCCACACCATGTGCACCCACCAGCGGGGCTTACGCCAGACCACATCCTTATGCCTGGTTCCCTGAAGGTAGCGACCAAATTCGGCCTCAACCAATTCCTGGCGCTCTAGGACAGGTACCGGTGACGGTAGCTCTCTTCTGATGAGGTCGGTGGTCTCGAGTGCTCGCTGCAGGGGGCTGGTGTAAATGGCGCTCACCGGCGCAGCTGCGAGGAACCTCCCAAGGGCCCGACCCTGGTCCAGTCCCTTGGCGCTGAGCCCGAAGCTGGGCAGGTGACCGTAGAGCACGCGGTCCGGGTTCTCTACGTCGCAGTGGCGGGTGAGATAGCAGGTGGTCTCGGCCCGGTCCTCTTCCATTTCGCACTTCATCCTAAGGAGTTGTGCTTGGGAGGGGAGTTCGTATCCCGTTGGGAGGGAGCGCTGTGCCCGGTTGGCCTCACAATTGCAGGTGACCTCAGCCCCCTTAGCTCAGTGGATTAGAGCGGCGCCCTTCTAAGGCGACGGTCGGTGGTTCGAATCCACCAGGGGGTACGCCACCCAGCGTCGGCGCCTGACCCACGCTTCAAGGGGTCCAAGCGCTGTCACGGCGGCTTGTGGGGAGTCAGCAGTCGCCGGACATGCCCTACCATCGGGTTGTGTTGATCTCAAACGCCTTCGGCCGCCCGGGTAAGGAAGCGGGTGCGAGGATCCCGCACTTTCTAAGCGGACAGTCGATGGGCAGCCTCTGGTCCCCATCCGAGGCGGGTTCGGAGGGCAGACAGACCGTGACTTGGATCCCCGGGGGATCCGGGCGAGGCGAGTGAGCGACACCGGCTGGCGTTACCGACCGATTGACCATGCGCCCGCGGGGGTCAGGCCCGACGGATCGCGCACTCTCACCCTCAGGCTCACCCAGGCCGGTCTAAAGGTGCTGGTGAGGGTCTGTGCCAAAGGCGGTGTAGACAGTCAGGGCGTGGAGCGGGTGCCCGCCGACGGTCCCCTTTTGGTTTGCTCGAACCACCTCTCAAATTTCGATCCGCTCCTTCTGGGAGCGGTCTTTCCGCGGATCATGCACGCCATGGCCAAGGCCGAGCTCTTCGAGCACCGGCTCCTCAGGGTCTATCTGGAACGGTGCAACTGCTTCCCGGTCCATCGCCACAGGCCCGATCGCGCCGCCCTCAGAGCCGCGAGGTTGGTGCTCGAATCCGGCGGCGCCCTGGTGCTGTTTCCGGAGGGCCACAGGAGTGACGGCCGGGGATTGCTGCCCTTTGAGCCCGGGGTGGGCTACCTCGCCATCAGGACCGGGGCCACGGTGATTCCCTGCGCCATCTGGGGCACCGAGAAGATGCTGGCTGCCGGAAGGCTTCTCCCACGCAGGGCAGAAATCCACTTTCGCGTTGGTGCCCCATGGACACCAGATGCTCGGGACCCGGTGGAGATTACCGGGGAGATTCAGCGCCGGGTCGCGGAGCTACTTCCCAAGGCATACCGCCCCTCAGCTGACCGAGACCAGGGTGATGGTGAAGATCAACGTTGAGTTGGCGGGGATCTTGGCACTTGGGCTCGTGCACCCATAGCCCAGGGCTGGGGGGATGACCAGTTCCCGAGAACCGCCGACCCGCATCCCAGGGACCCCCTCTACCCACCCGGTGATCACCTTGCCGGAAAGCAGGGTGAGCGAGATCGGTTTGCCATTGTTGTCTGCTGTGCTTTGGTCGAATACAGTGCCGTTTGAGAGCTTTCCCACGTAGCTCACCGACACGGTGGCACCAGCTTTGGCTATCGCTCCAGTACCGACCGTCAGATCCTTGACCTGAAGGTCGCCAGGCAACACCCTGGCCCCGGCCAGGGTGTAGTCGCTTCGGCTGGAGGGGTTGACACAGGCGGTGGCGGAAGGGCTGGCGGAGGCCGCGGCCTGGGCGCCTGTTGTTGGGGAAGGGGATGGCTCACCGGACTGAAATGAGGCCCCGCAGGCGGAGACTAACGAGGCCAGGAGGACGGCTGCCGCCGTCGCCAAAACCGGTCGCATAGATGAGCTGTCCAATTTCAAGTCACACTCCCCGATCATGCTTGTTCAGGCCGCTACGGGACCACCGCAGTCGATCCAGGGTAGCGAAGGATGCCCTCGCCACCCGGCAACGAGATGGATGACAGAGGCGGCTCAGGTCGGGTGGTGACCGTTGGTCGCTGAGCAGATGTGGCCACCCGGGTCCTTGGGTTGATGACAGAGTGGGCAGATGGGGCGTCCCCCCCCGACGACTCCGACGGCGCTCTCTCCCAGGCGACGAAGCTGGTTGGTAGTGGCCACCAGGCGGACCGTACGAAGGTCGTCGGGGGTCGGCAGGACAGCCTCGTCAGGATCCTCGCCGATGAGGACGATCCGCTGCTCCTCCAAAAGCAAGGTACAGGTTCCCTCGGGCTCCCCCAGTGAGATCTGGATGCTCCCGACCCGCCATCCAGGAGTACCGGTAGAGCCATGAACGGGGTCAGGAGCCCAACCCGAGTGGCCCTCGACGGGATCGAGGGTAGCCAGGATCTGTGCCCCGAGCTCGAGCACTTGGGACTTCTCCAATATCAAGGTGCAGGAGGATGCACCACGGCGGGCTTCCAGAAAAAATGTGCGCCGTCCCGGTTCCCCCTCAACCCCCACCGTGATCACATCCACCGGGTCGAAATCGATGTCAAAGTTAGCCATCCGTCAATTGTGCCAAGCTGGCGGCCGAGCCCGCTCTCGGTCATCGGATCGGATCAAGTGGTCCCCTGTTCTCTGCGGCGCGCTCGATGTGGGCAGCGGCGTTGATGATGGCCAAATGGGTGAATGCCTGGGGGAAGTTGCCCAGCAGATCTCCAGTGGAGGGATCGAGCTCCTCGGAGAAGAGGCCGAGATCATTGCCGTGGGCGATGAGCCGCTCGAAGAGATCGCGGGCTGGCCCCAATTGGCGTTGCAGAGCTAGATTGTTGACCAGCCAAAATGAGCACAGCAGGAAGGTACCCTCGCTGGACCCCAGGCCGTCATCCCTGCGATATCGATACACGAATCCACTTTCGTCGGTGAGGTTGGCCTGGATCGCCTGGACGGTGGAACGGACTCGGGGGTCCATCGGGGGCAGGAAGTTCAAGAGCGGGAGCATGAGGGCGGTCGCATCTAGCGCGTCCTCATCCAGCGCTTGGCGGAAGGCACCGAGCCGGTCGCTCCAGCCCCTGGTCAGGATGGTGTGACGAATCTCCTCCCTGGTCCATACCAACTGCTGTTGTCTGGGCATGGGCAGCTTCAATTGCTGGGCCAGTCGGAGCCCTCGGTCTATGGCTACCCAGCAGAGTAGCTTGCTGTACAGGAAGTGTCGCTCTCCACCCCGGACCTCCCAGATGCCGTTGTCGGGCTGCTCCCAGCTCGCCGCAACGTGCTCCAGCATGTCGACCAGGCCGGCGCGGACCCCGCCAGCTTCGATCTTGCCGAATCGGAGGTGAAGGTACACCGAGTCGAGGGTCTCTCCGTAGATATCCAGCTGCAGCTGATTCGCAGCTCCATTTCCGATGCGCACCGGCTTGGAGCCCCGGTATCCCTCTAGGTGGCTCAGCTCCACCTCGGCAAGATCGGTCCGCCCATCGATCCCGTACATGGTCTGCCACTGGCTGGGATGGCGGTGGTGGGTACGTCCGAGCCAGCCCATAAAGGCGGCGCATTCCTGGGGGTACCCGAGGAGCTGCAGCGCATAGACCAAGAAGGAGGAGTCGCGCAACCAGGTGAAGCGATAGTCCCAGTTCCGACCACCGCCGATCCACTCTGGGAGCGACGTGGTCGGAGCGGCCACGATGGAACCCTCCGGGGCGTATATCAGCAGCTTCAGGGTCAATGCGCTACGAAGAACCATGTCCAGGTACGGCCCGTCGTAGTTGCATCGAGCTATCCAGCGCTCCCAGAACTCACGGGTATCTGAGAGAAGCCGCAGCGGGTCCTGCCCGTGGTCGTAGGTGCGCTGCCCGTCGTAGCGCACGATCACAGCCTGAGGCTTGCCCCGCCGAAGGGCCAACCTCTGGACAATTGCCCGTCCGTCTCTCTGCCAGGAGGAAGGGCCGTCGATGTGCATGTGGGTAGGTCCGGCCTCAAGTGCCAGGCAGCTGTCACTCGGGCCTTCAATGTTATGGACGGGGTCAGTTGCCCCGTAGTCGAACCTGGCATCGACGTGGACCGAGGCATTCAGGTCCGAGTCCGGCGCCTCCAGTAGGCGCACCAGGATGTGATCATGTTCCAGCGTCTTCTCCTCCTCTCTGGCCACCATGAAGTCGGTGACACGCAGCCGGCCGTGGGGGCTGCTGAGGGTGGTCTCCAGGATGTTTGTCCCAGGGATGTACCGTCGGCTGTCCGGAATGAACCCGCCCTCTACCTCGACCCACATGGACCCACCCTTCTCGGCATCGAGCAGCCGGCCGAAGACCGATGGGCTGTCGAATCGGGGAACGCACATCCAATCGATGGATCCCAGCCGTCCGATCAAGGCGGTCGAGTGGAGATCACCAACGATCCCGTAGTCAGCGATCGGTAGGTAGCGGGGTCGGTCCACGGGCGGAACCTCCACGAGCAGCGTCTTGGACTATCCGGGCCGGGCCAGCGGCCCCCTGGAAGAGTAGGGAATCAGGATGCCAGGCGTCAGACGGAAGTGGAAACGATCAAAGCCCCATCCGCTGGTGGTCTCGGGATGCAAACCCACCGGCGATGACCTGACGACTGGCCGTGGAGGAAGGAACTCAGACCTGCTCCACCACCGACGACCCAGCGGCAGCCGTTCCGGGGCACAAGGTCATCGGATAGGCGGGGGAGGCATGCAGTCCGAACTACCAGACCGATCCAGGAAGCCTCGACGAGGATCTGTGGTCGGCCCAGATGGCGGAGCGGGAGGGATTCGAACCCTCGAAGGGGTTGCCCCCTTACGGCATTTCCAGTGCCGCGCCCTCGGCCACTAGGCGACCGCTCCCGGTGTAAGCAGGATTCTAAGGTGCTGGGCCCCAGGGAAAGAGCCCGGCGAGGCTGGCGGCCTCTCCCCAGGACGGTCGATCCTGAGGTGTGTGAGCATGGGTGCATGCAGGGAGCGTGGCCATGGTCGGCCTTGGTGGAAGGAGTCAAGGTGTCGGGAGGCTGGGGCCGACCTCGGCGGGGCCGGATTTCCTTTCAAGCTGACGCCAGCATCCGATCGATGCGGCCCTCCGAGGTTCGACTGGGGTTGAACTCGGGGTGGCGGAGAGGGCGGGATTCGAACCCGCGGTGGCTTTGGACCACACCGCTTTTCGAGAGCGGCACCTTAAACCACTCGGACACCTCTCCTTCGACCTCAAGAGTTTAGTCTCCGCAGTCATGGGCTTTTCCGCGCGGTGGTTGGCGATGGCAGCGGTGGTTGCTGGCATCATGGTTTCAGGCTGTTCAGCGGCGAACCGCGACAGTGTCGGCGGGCATCTCGGGTCTGAGACCTTGGTCATAGCCAATGGGGCAGAGACTGTCACGGTCGAGGCCGGAGCGCCCACGAACAGCACCCTGGGAGTCGAGCTAATCCCGAGTTCGGCTTTCGCAGTGAGCGCGAGCGGTACGGGGGTTGCAACCGTTTCTCGCCGAAAGGGAGGTGCGAGAGCTCAGCGCCTCACTGTGCGTCTAAGCCCAACCCGCTTTTGGCAGATCGCGGTCCGGGGCGGGGCCACCGCCACTGTTCTGGATCTTTCCGGATTGATGCTTTCGAAGGTTGAGGTCACGGGAGGAGCGGAGCGAATGACCATAGCACTGCCGAAACCGTTGGGCCGCGCCATTCCTGTAGAGGTGACTGGAGGAGCCACGACGGTCGCAGTTGAGATTGCTTCTGGTACCGCGATTCAGGTTATGGTCGCCCCTGGGATAGGCCGCGGAACTGTAGTGGGTTCCAGCTTTGTCAGCGACGGAGCGCGCCGGGTGTTCCAGGTCGGCGGCTACTCCACGGCGGCCGAGTCATACTCCCTGGACCTCACCGGCGGAGCTAACAGCCTGGTGGTCAGCGAACCGTGAGGGAGTGCAGTTGGACTTTCCCTGCGGCCTCTCTCGGATGTCCTTGAAGAAGCGCTGGAGCAGGGCGCTGGATGCCGGCGCAAGCAGGCCGGCAGTTACCAGGGGGTGGTGGTTTCCGGCTTCGCTCCCCAGGACCTCATAGGCGGAACGAAACGCCCCTTTTCGGGGGTCATCAGCTCCGTAAACCACCCGATCGACTCTGGACAGTAGCAGCGCCCCCGCGCACATGGGGCAGGGCTCCAGGGTTACGAACACCGTGACCCCCGAAAGACGCCAGGAGCCCACCCGCCTGGATGCGAGCCTCAGTACAACCATTTCGGCATGCTCGGTGGCGCCCTGGGCCCGCTCGACGCGGTTGGACGCGGCCGCAATCACCCGTTCGCCCAAGACCGCCACTGCCGCGACTGGAACCTCGCCGCGCGCGGCGGCCCGCCTCGCCAGCCGCAGGGCGTGACGCATGTGAAACAGGTCCCGGGTGGGGTCGCCATCGAGTGGCATCTGGCCTCTGGAATTGTCGGACCATATAATTGCGGTCCGCGTGGTGGCTATAGCTCAGTTGGTTAGAGTGCCAGGTTGTGGCCCTGGAGGTCGAGGGTTCAAGTCCCTCTAGCCACCCCACCGGACCGGGGCACAGCACCCCCTGTGCTATGCTCGGGCGGACCCAGAGCGCAGCTCGAGCAGGCAAGGCCGAGCGGAGCCGGCTCTGTGGTGTCTAGTAGGAGGCGAGTTCAGCATGCTTCAAGGTGAGGCCAAGACGGCGGTCATAGATCAGCACCGCCGTCACGACGGGGATACGGGATCCCCCGAAGTCCAGATCGCCATCTTCAGTGAGCGGATCAGTCAGCTCACCGAGCACTTGAAGGTCCACCCGAAGGACCACCACACCAGAAGAGGCTTGCTGAAGCTGGTTGGCAAGAGGCGCCGCCTCCTGGATTACCTCATGCGAATCGATATCGATCGCTACCGGACCCTCGTCGCTAGGCTGGGGCTCCGCCACTGACACGTACCGCTTACCGGGAGCCGGCGGAGAGTCCGCTACCCGGTTCAAACATTCGACCGCGATTCCTGAATCGGGGAACCGGGGCAGGCCTGGACGCATCGGCGCAGGCGCGGTTGGAGACTGGCGATCTGGGCCGAGCCATAGCTCAGTCCTCATCCCCATTCCCTAACCGCGCAGCCTGGATGGCGACTGGCCCACTGCCACCAACCCCTGGCAGGGCGCGGGGAGGACCAGTATGGAAAAGACACTTGTTGCTCGCACCTTTGACGGCGCGGAGCTAACCATTGAGACCGGCTGGATGGCCGGTCTAGCCAACGGAGCGGTGATCGTCCGCCAAGGCGACACTGTCGTTCTTGCCACCGCTACCGCCAGCAAGGCGCCCCGCCCAGGGATCGACTTCTTCCCCCTGACTTGCGACTACGAGGAGAAGATGTACGCCGTGGGACGGATCCCGGGCGCCTTCTTTCGCAGGGAAGGCAGGCCAGGTGAGATGGCCACCCTGGCATCGCGCATGATCGACCGGCCGATGCGGCCGCTGTTCCCCAAGGACTTCCGCAACGACGTCCAGATCGTGACGACAGTGCTCTCGACGGACCAGGTGCACGATCCCACGATCTTGGCGCTCATCGGAGCAGGGGCAGCAGTAGCGATCAGCGACATTCCTCACGCCGGCCCGATCGCCGCCTGCAGAATCGGCATGCTCGACGGTCAACTCGTGGAAAACCCCGGGATGCCCGACCTTGAGCGCAGCCACCTGGACCTTATCGTCGCCGGGACGAAGGATGCCATCAACATGGTCGAGGCAGGTGCGCAGGAGGTCTCCGAGGAGACTTTGGTGGAGGCTCTGACCAGAGCCCAGGAGCGCATCCGTCAGATCGTCGCACTGATAGAGGAGCTGGTGGCCAAGGTCGGCAAGCCAGACATGCAATATCCCCACGTCGGGGTCCCGGCAGAGATAAAGCAGGCGGTGGCGGAGGTGGCCTGGGATCGAATCAACCTGGCGTTCCGCGAGGCGGACAAGCCCCAGCGTGACATCCAGGTGGATGCGGTTAAGGATGATGTCCAGCGACAGCTCGGTGAGCGGTTCCCGGACCGCAGCGGTGACATATCGGCCGCCTTCGAGTCGGTCCTGAAGTCGGCAGTGCGGCGAGCCATCCTGGACGAGGGGCTGCGCCCCGACGGGCGAAAGCTTGATGAGATTCGCCCCATTTGGTGCGAGGCGGGGGTGCTCCCCAGGACTCACGGGAGCGCGGTTTTCACCAGGGGCCAGACGCAGGCGCTGTCGGTGGTTACCTTGGGAACGATGTCTGACCAGCAGCGGCTGGACGGGCTCGGCTTGCAGGAATTCAAGCGCTATATGCACCACTACAACTTCCCTCCGTTTTCAGTGGGCGAGGCCCGTCCACTGCGATCTCCTGGAAGGCGCGAGATCGGGCACGGAGCCCTCGCCGAGCGCGCCGTGAAGGTGATGGTCCCGCCCGTGGAGGAGTTTCCCTACGCGATCCGGATCGTCACGGAGATCCTCTCGAGCAATGGCAGCACCTCCATGGCCAGCGTTTGCGGAAGCACCCTCGCTCTCATGGATGCAGGAGTACCCATCAAAGCCCCGGTGAGCGGGATCGCAATGGGACTAGTGACTGACGACAGTGACAGTTCTCGCTACGCGATCCTGTCCGACATCCAGGGGATGGAGGACGCGCTGGGCGACATGGACTTCAAGGTCGCGGGGACTCGTAACGGTGTCACCGCCTTGCAGATGGACATCAAGGTGAGCGGTCTAACTCCGGCAATCTTCCGCCAGGCTCTGGAGCAAGCGCGACAGGGTCGACTTCATATCCTGGGAAAGATGGAGTCGGCGCTCCAGGGTCCCAGACCCGAGATGTCAACCTATGCCCCGCGGATCATCACCTTGCACATCCACCCCGACAAGATCCGAGACCTGATCGGACCAGGTGGCAAGACGATCCGCAAGATCCAGGAGGAGACTGGCTGCCAGATCGACATTGAGGACACGGGGAAGGTGTTCCTGGCAACCGTGGATGAGGAAGCCATGGAGCGTGCCGTGGCGATGATCCGAGATCTGACCGAGTCCGTGGAGGTCGGACGCATCTATAAGGGGAAGGTCGTTCGGATCATGCCCTTTGGAGCCTTCGTTGAGATCCTGCCGCGCCAGGACGGGCTCGTCCACATCTCGCAGCTGGCGGAGCAGCGGGTCAATCGGGTGGAGGATGTCGTCAACATCGGAGACGAGATCATGGTCAAGGTGACCGAGATCGACGACCGTGGACGGGTAAATCTCTCGCGCAAGCAGGCGATCACGGAGCTGGGAGGACAGGGCGGCAACGGCGCCTCGCCCGCACCCGGCCCGGAAGGTGCCTGAGACAACAGGGGCTGATCCCACTCCGAAACAGAGTCACCTGGACGCCATCGGCGCCCAGGTGCTGACCTGTACGAAGTGCGCCCTTCATCGCACGCGCACTCTCGGAGTGCCCGGCGTTGGCCCGGCCACGGCCCGTCTCATGGCCATCGGGGAAGCTCCTGGCGAGCGGGAAGACAAGGAGGGCCGCCCCTTCGTAGGTGCTGCCGGGCGGCTCTTGACCGAGCTCCTAGAGGGGGTCGGCCTCAGCCGGCAGGACATCTTCATAACCAACGTCATCAAGTCCCGACCGCCAGGGAACCGCGACCCACTTCCGGAGGAGGTTCTGGCCTGCTCGGACTATCTCGACGCCCAGATCGCCGTCATTCAGCCTGAGGTGATACTCCTGCTTGGCCGCCATGCCCTGCAGCGTCTCCTCCCGAACGCCCCCGGTATCTCCCGATGCCATGGCCAACTCATCCGAGCCGACGAGCGCACCTACATGCCCTGCTACCACCCTGCAGCGGCGCTCTATCAGGCCTCGCTCTTACCCGCTTTGCGAGCTGATTTCGAAAAGCTGCGAATGCACCTGGGAACGCAAGGCGAACGACCGGCGGCGCCTGGAGTTGCAGGCGCGTTCGAGGGCGCAAAGCGGGAGGCGGAGCAGCTTGGCCTTTTCTGATTCCTCGAATGGCGGACTGCTCGGGCCGCCCCCCAGTGGAGTGGTTCGGTTTGTGCCCCTTGGGGGATTGGGGGAGATTGGAAAGAACCTGGCCCTTGTTGAGTCAGGCGACGACGTTGTCATGATCGACGCTGGCCTTCGGTTTCCAGAAGTCGAGATGGAGGGAGTCGACATCGTGCTGCCGGACATCTCGTTCGTTCTGACCCGGAGACATCGGCTGCGAGCCATTCTGCTGACCCATGGCCACGAGGACCACATCGGCGCTCTGCCGTTCTACCTGGCGTCGCTCTCTGTTCCGGTGTACGGTACGAACATCACCATCGGGCTGTTGAGGAACAAGCTCGAGAGGCGGGGGCACAGCGGGGCATCGGAGCTGCATGTGATACGCCCGGGGGAGAGGATTTCGGTTGGCTCCATGACCGGCGAGTTCATCCACATGACCCACAGCGTCCCTGGGAGTTGCGGGCTCGCGATCACTACGCCCGCCGGCTTGGTGGTTCACACAGGAGACTTCAAGATCGACCAGACCCCTGTCGGATCAGATCCGCCGGATCTAAGGCGTCTCGCGGAGCTTGGCCGCCAAGGAGTCCTTCTCCTACTCAGCGACAGCACCAATGCCCCCAACCAGGGAGTGACACCGTCGGAAATCACAGTTCGTCCAGCGCTGGAGCGGGCGCTCGGAGAATCCCCCGGGCGGGTCATCGTGGTTACTTTTGCCAGCAACCTTGCCCGGCTGCGACAGATCTTGGAACTGGCTGAGGCGAGTGGACGGAGAAGCTGTCTGGTCGGACGAAGCATGATCCGCAACGTTGCCACGGCGGCTGAACTGGGGTTCCTACGGCTGCCGACCGGTGGGTTGCTGGCGCCCCGTGAGCTGGCGGGCCTGCCCAACAAGGAGCTCTGCCTCATCGCCACAGGCTCTCAGGGTGAGCCGCTGGCCGCCCTTAGTCGAATCGCAGAAGGGACCCACCGCTTTGTAACCGCCTCCTCGACCGACACGGTGGTCTTGGCCGCCAACCCAATCCCTGGTAACGAGGCCACGGTCAATCGAGTCGTGAATCGGCTGGTCAGCTCCGGCGTCAAGGTGTTGGCCGGGAGCGGCGACGGCGTCCACGCCAGCGGCCACGCCGCTGGCGAAGAGCTGCGGTATGTGATTGAGCTGGTGCGTCCGAAGTTCTTTGCCCCCGTCCATGGCGAGCCACGGCACCTCATCGCCCACCGTCGGATAGCGATGGACGCTGGCCTTGCAGAGGAGCGGATTGGCATGATGGACAACGGGACCGTCCTTGAGGTGGGTCCAAGCGGAATGAGGGTCGCCGGCAGGGTGGGCACCGGCCGGGTGTACATCGGCGGTGATGGCATTTCCCCTAAGGCGAGACGGGCACAGTGGGGATCATCCGGAGACGTCCTGGTCGCGTCGGTCACTCTTGATGCCGGCCTCAGGCCTCTGATCCAATCTCGCAAGCTGACCTCTGGCGATGGGTCACCTGCCAAAGTCTCGGCACGATCCCTGGAAGCTGGCCTCGCGGGACTGACTCGTGGACTGCACAGTCGCCGCAGGGATGGCTTCCGGAACCTTCAGGAGGCCGAGGATATGGTCAGGCACCAGGTGGAGCGGGCGATCGGTCAGCACGGGGAGGAGGCCCCGACCGTGCTTCCGGTCGTCAGCTTGGCCTGAACTGGTGGGTTGGAAGTCGCGCTCGGCGCTTGTCGCGATCGCGACGCTGCTGATCGCTGGGGTGGTTCTCCAGCTGGTAAGGCCTCGTCCGCAACCGACTGTCACTTTTGTCAGCGGTCGATCCTTGACCGTACCGGGTGCCCCTCTGGCCCTGCCGTTGCCGAGCACGGGGCAGGCTGCTCTGTATCTGGCGGGCACGGGTTGGGTGGCACAGACTCCAGGTCAGACCCCGGTGGCGATCGCCTCTGTCACCAAACTCATGACGGCGCTGATTGTGGTGCGCGACCATCCCTTGGCACCTGGACAGAGCGGCCCCGCGGTCACCATCACGACAGCGGCCGTCGCCCTGTATGAGGAGGAAAAGGCGGCCGGCGATTCGGTCGTCCGGGTGGTCAGCGGCGAAGTTCTCTCGGAACTTCAACTCCTGGAGGGGTTACTGCTGCCGTCAGGGGACAACCTTGCGACCCTTCTGGCCCAATGGACATCAGGGACCGAGGGCGACTTCGTCTCACAGATGAACCTTGAGGCCCGCCGCCTGGGGATGGACCACACATCCTATGCTGACGCCAGCGGGCTCAACCCGGGCAGTGTGAGCACCGCATCCGACCTGACCCGGTTGGCCGGGACGGTCATGTCCAACCCGGTCTTAGCGGAAGTGGCATCGATGCCGACGGCGGTGCTTCCGGTCGCCGGCTTGGTTCACAACTACGACTTCGTTCTCGGCGAGCAGGGGATTGTTGGTCTGAAGACCGGTTGGACGAGCGCTGCCGGCGGCTGTTTCGTGTTTGCTGCGCGGTTGGATCGCGGGGGACGCCCAGCCCTCCTCCTGGGCACCGTCCTGGGCCAGGCCGGCAATGCCACCACCGGAATCGAGGTGGCGCAGAGAGATAGCGTTGCACTGCTTGCCGCGATGTGGCCGGAGATAAACCTGGTCCAGTTGGTGAGAGCAGGATCCACCGTAGGGAGCCTCAAGGCTCAGTGGACAGCGCCCGTATCAGTGGTGGCAAGAAGCTCGGTCCGGGCCTTGGGGTGGCCCGGCCTGGTGTGGCGGGCCACCTATCGGGGGCGACATCTGCCCTCCAAGGTCGGCAAGGGAACTGCAGTCGGTGAGGTCACCTTGACCTCGGCGACCGGCGTCTCGGGGTTCACCGGGCTGGTTTCCGGGGCGTCCATTCCCCAACCAAGCTGGGGGTGGCGGCTAACTCACATTTGACCGAGACGAGCAGATGTGCGATGGCACTGCTAGACTTCGCCCAGCGGGTGGTACTTCCCCCATTCAACTCAATCACGCCACCCCGATCAGAGGCAGCTACCGATGGCGACTACTAGAAGGCGGACCCCACCCAAGGCCAGAGCCGCAAGGCGTCGGCCAACGGCCCCGAGGAGCACGCGGCCTGTGCGTAACTCCAGGCCAGCCCTCACGCTCAGTCTGCAGCAGCGAAGGGAGCTCGGCGGCATCGCCGCTTTGGCGGTTGGCGTCATCTCAATCATCCTTCTGGGCTTTCCTCAGGCGCCAGTGGCGCGGGAATTCTCAGCCCTTCTCAGTCGAGTCGTCGGCATTGGAGGGTGGATCGTCGGCTTGGCACTGGTGGCAGGTGGCCTTACGTTGCTCCTCAGCAAGGGAGCGGAGAGAAGCACAGGTCAGGTCCTTGTCGCTCTCGCGGTGTCTGCGCTCTCTGCCATATCTATGGCTGCCGTGGCGCTCAGCAGTGACGGCGGGATGGTGGGCCGTGCCGTCGGGCTGCACCTCGCGGCCTTCATCGGTGGGCCCGCTGCCCTTGTCGCCCTGGGTGCCTTGGCCGTGGCCGGCCTGGTTGCCGGACTTGGGGTGTCGCTCAGCCGCACTGCCGAAGTCGTGCGAGAGAGTGTCGGCGCCGGGGTGGCGGCGCTGTTCACCCCGCGCCAACCTCGCTCAGGGAGCCTGCGACCGAGCACCGCTTCTGCGGCGGGTCGAGACGCCAATTCCATAGCTGTCGCCGCCACCCATCCAAAGGCTGAATTCCAACCCAGCGGTCCCCAGTTGCCGCCTGAGCCGTTCCAGCGGATTTTCGAGGCGCTTGAGGACGAAGAGGAGGGGAGTGTCCCCGCAATAACACCACCCATCGCGCCAATAGAGCTTCCCGGTTTGGCGGTTCCACTGCCGCTGGTTGGCCAGGTCGTCGGCCTCGGTGGTGAAGAAGACGGGGATGAGCCGGAGCCGGTGTGGGTGCTTCCCAGCCTCGATCTCCTGGATTCCGCTCAGGGGAAGCGAGAGCGCCTCCAGAACGAGATCAGAACTCGAATTCGCACGATAGAAGCCACCCTGAACAACTTCGGGGTCGAGTCCAAGGTGATGGGGGTGAACGCTGGACCGACTGTGACTCAGTACGAGCTTCAACCTGGAGCCGGAGTACCGGTGCGGCGGGTGCTCGCCTACCAGACTGACCTTTCCCTGGCTCTCGCAGCACCTATTCGGATTCAGGCGCCAATTCCTGGCAAGTCAGCTATCGGGATCGAGGTTCCCAACAAGGCAGCCCAGCTTGTCACCCTCAAGGAGATCGTGCAGGCTCCGTCGTTCAGTGACTTCAAGAGCCACCTTGCCGTGGCCCTTGGTGCCGATGTCAGTGGTCATCCAGTGCTTGGTGACCTAGCTGCCATGCCTCACCTCCTGATCGCAGGAGCCACCGGTTCGGGTAAGAGCGTGTGCATCAACGCTGTACTCGCCGGCCTCCTGCTGCAGTCGACCCCCAAGGATCTGCGGATGATCCTGGTCGACCCCAAACGGGTGGAGCTCAGCAATTTCGCTGGACTCCCTCACCTGTTGGTTCCGGTGGTTGTTGAGCCGGACGCCGCGGTTGCCTCGCTGCGTTGGGCGGTAGTTGAAATGGAGCAGCGCTACAAGTTGTTCGCGGGTCACGGGGCTCGCAACATCACAGTCTTCAACGAACGCGCACCCCAGCTAGGGTTGCGCACGTTGCCTAAAATCGTGATCGTCATCGACGAACTGGCTGACCTGATGATGGTCGCTGCCAGTGAGATAGAGGACCTCATCTGCCGGATCGCCCAACTGGCGCGTGCGGTTGGGATCCATTTGATCGTGGCGACTCAGCGGCCTTCGGCAGACATCATCACCGGGCTGATCAAAGCCAATATCCCCTCCCGAGTGGCCTTCGCGGTGAGCAGTGGAGTTGACTCCAGGGTGATTCTGGATGAGATGGGGGCGGAGAAGCTGCTCGGCCGGGGCGACATGCTCTATCTGCCGATCGACGCTGGCAAGGCTACCCGACTGCAGGGCGCCTATGTATCGGATCGGGAACTTGACCAGCTAATTGGCTGGTGGAAGGCCCAAGGACGTCCCACCTACCAGGAGGAGATCCTCCAGGCTGCGGCCCTGGGCCCAAATCCTGCCGATGGGAGCATTAGGCGCGATCCACTCTTTGAGCGGGCGGGCAGGATCGTGATCGGGGAAGGACGGGCCGCAGCCTCGCTGCTGCAGCGAAAGATGAACGTCGGCTACACCAGGGCCGCTCGGCTGGTTGATCAACTCGCCGAGGCGAGGGTGGTCGGTCCTTATGAAGGAAGCAAATCCCGTGACATCCTGATGAACATGGCCGAGTTCGAGCAGATGCTTGACACCAGCGACGACGACGGCTAGGGCGCTAGGCTTTGGCGATGGCTAGTAGTGAGCACTCGTTCGATGTGGTGTCCGACTTTGACCGGCAGGAGCTGGTGAACGCCGTTGAACAGGCGAGGCGTGAAATTGCCACCCGATACGACTTCAAGGACGTGACCGCTGAGATCGATTTGCAAGACAAGGAGATCGTCCTCCTGGCGGGCTCGGACGGTCGCGCGGACGCCATTCTCGATGTGCTAAAGGGCAAATTGGTCCGGCGCAATCTATCGCTGAAGATCCTGCTCCCGGGCAAGGCTGAGCCGGCGGCTAAGGGGAACGTTCGTCAGTCCATCAAGATCCAGAAGGGCATCGACGAAGACACCGCTCGTGATCTCAGCAAGCGAATCAAGGCGGGCCATCCCAAGGTCCAGGTACGAATCCAAGGGGACGAGCTCCGGGTGGTCAGCAAGGATAAGGACAATCTGCAGGCGGTGATCCATGAGCTCCGTGAGTTGGACCTGCCTGTGCCCCTCCAGTTCACCAACTACAGGTGACGGAGGCGGTCGCCTGAGCCCTGCAGCGGACAGGTTCAGCCTCCGGGAGAAGAGGGGTGACCCGATCCGAAGTCAGCCCTCAGACCTTCCCGCGCTGTTCACACAGGCCGCTGAGGTGATTGCCCTGGCCACCGCTCGACCTCGGACAACGATGGCGACCGCGGAGTCCTGCACCGGCGGGCTCCTAGGGGCCGCCCTAACTGCCATCCCCGGTAGCTCAGCGACCTATCTCGGCGGAGTCGTCGCCTATTCGAACTTCGTAAAGAGCAGGCTGTTGGGTGTCCCCGAGGGCACCATCGCCAGGTGGGGTGCGGTCAGTCCACAGGTGGCTAGCTCGATGGCAACGGGCGTCCGGGGTCTATTGAGCTCGGATATAGGGATCGGTATCACGGGGGTCGCAGGGCCAACCGACTCCGGCAGTAGGCCAGCTGGGCTGACTTATGTGGCTGTCGCAAGCAGCTCATACACGACAATCGTTCGCCTTACAGAGGACCGGGGCCGTCATGGCAACCGGACAGGAGCGGTTCAGGTGGCTCTGGAACTGCTGCTGAAGGCGTTGGCGCCGCTCAGCGGACCTCAATAGAGGGACCTTGTTTGGCGGCCACACCGATTGTTGCGAGGGTGATATAGTAGCGAACACGTGTTCCGGTACCACCCCAAATTTCGAGTTCGATCTCCCCTGAGACCATCTGCTACAAACTACTTGGAGGCCAACCAGAATGAGCGCTACACTCGAGGTCTCGGGACGCATTGGCAGTCCCGCCAAAGGCGATTCCAAGGAGCTTGGCAAGGTGACGACGGAAAGGGAGAGAGCGCTAACTGCGGCGCTGGGGCAGATTGAGCGTAGCTATGGCAAGGGGGCCATCATGCGCCTCGGCGATGTCAGTGGGCTGAAGGGCATCGATGTCATCTCAACTGGAGCTCTGACTCTCGACTTGGCCCTTGGAGTTGGCGGCCTCCCCAAGGGAAGAATCGTAGAAATCTTCGGACCTGAGTCATCGGGCAAGACCAGCCTTAGTCTGCATGTGGTCGCCGAGGCTCAGCGCGCCGGCGGGGTCGCCGCCTTCATCGATGCGGAACATGCGCTCGACCCAGCCTATGCCGCCCGCATTGGGGTCAACACCGCGGACCTCCTCATCGCTCAGCCCGATACGGGAGAGCAGGCGCTGGAGATCGTCGAAGCACTTATCCGGAGCCAGGCGGTTGATGTCGTGGTGGTGGATTCGGTTGCCGCCCTCGTTCCCAAGGCTGAGATCGACGGCGAGATGGGGGATACCCATGTCGGCCTTCAAGCCCGGCTCATGTCCCAGGCGATGAGGAAGTTGACTGCGGCCATCAGTCGCTCCAATTGTTCCGTAATCTTCATCAACCAGCTGCGTGAGAAGGTTGGCGTCATGTTCGGGAGTCCTGAGGTGACCTCGGGCGGCCGCGCCCTGAAATTTTACGCCTCTGTCCGATTGGACATCCGGCGGATTGAGTCTCTAAAGCAGGGAATGGATGTGATCGGAAGCCGGGTTAAGGTCAGGGTGGTGAAGAACAAGGTCGCGGCCCCGTTCAGGACGGCCGAGATCGATCTTCTCTTCAACGAAGGCATCTCGTACGAGGGCAGCGTATTGGATGCCGCCCTGGAGGCGGGGGTGGTGGACAAAAGCGGCGCCTGGTTTAGCTACGGTGAGGTCCGTCTGGGACAGGGTCGCGAGAATGTCAGGGATCTCTTACGCGGCAACCGAGAGTTGACTGTCGAGATCGCTGACAAGGTCCGCAACGCGGTTCTGGGCGAGCCCGTGGACGCTGCGCCGATGGAAGATGAGGCTGTGGCGAGCGTCTCCTAGCGCTCACCGCCGTAGCGAAACGGCATTCTCTTCCTGTTGGGTGGTCTGCACGCGGTAGAATTCCCGACGTCCTAGTTGAATTTTCTTCCACCCTCCCGAAGGAGGGCTTCACTGGGGAGGGCGGGTACCTAGCTCGCTCCCTGGTACTGCGAGGTGAGCACGATGAACGCCGCTTTGGTGGCGTTGGCGGTCGTCTTGGCTGTCATCGCCGTGGCTGGGGTTGCCTATGGGCTTCGCGCGTCGCGGCAGACGGGACTCCGCAACGTCAGGGAGCTCGATGAACTCAAAGCCGCCCGCGCAGAGCTGGAGACTGAGCGACGAGCGGTTGGCTTGGAGGCAAAGGCAGAGGCTCTCCGGGTTCGGACTGAGCTCGAGGATGAGCTGCGCGAGCGCCGCTCCGAGATCTCCCGACAGGAGCAGAGGATCCTGCAAAGAGAGGAGCAATTAGACCGTCAGCAGCAGGATCTGCTCCAGCGCAGTGAGTCTGTGGGGGCGGAGTTACGCGCCGTTGAGGAGGACAGAGCCCAAGTGGGGGCGCTCCGTGACTCCATCGAGCTGGAGCTGGCGAGGGTCGCGCAGATGACTCGGGATCAGGCCCGCCAGGAGATCCTGACGGCGCTGGACCGAGAGCTCACAGCCGAAAAGGCAGATAGGATCCGGCACGTCTTGGGAGAGGCGAAACAGGAGGCAGACGATCGGGCCCGCGAGGTCCTGGTCACCACCATCCAGCGCCACGCGGCTGACCAGACCGGCGAGACCTCCGTTTCCGTAGTGCCCCTACCCAACGACGAGATAAAGGGCCGGATCATCGGTCGCGAGGGTCGCAACATCCGAGCGCTAGAGAGCGCGTTGGGAGTCGATCTGATAATCGACGACACACCCGAGACCGTGGTCCTAAGCTGTTTTGACCCGGTTCGCCGGGAAGTGGCGCGGGTTACCTTGACCAAGTTGCTGAGCGACGGGCGGATCCACCCGACGCGGATCGAAGAGGTCGTCGCCAAGTCCAGAGAGGAGGTGGCGACCAAAATTTCCGAGGAGGGGGAGAAGGCGCTCTTCGAACTCGGCCTGCAGGGGATCCATCCTGAGCTCGTGAAGTTGGTAGGGACCCTGAGCTACCGCTACAGCTACGGGCAGAACGTGCTAGCACACGTCAAAGAAGTCGCCTACCTCTCAGGCATGATCGCGGCGGAGATCGGGGCCGATGAACACCTGGCCAAGGAGGCCGGCATGTTCCATGACATCGGAAAGGCGGTGGACCACGAAGTTGAGGGTTCTCACGCAATCATCGGTGGTGAGATCCTGAAAAGGCTTGGCCGGCACCCCGATGTGATCGACGCGGTTCAATGTCATCACTACGACGTGGAGCCGAGTACGGTCCTCGCCTTCATCATTCTCAGCGCTGATGCGATCTCAGCGTCTCGCCCGGGTGCTCGCAGGGAGACCCTCGCTAGTTATATCAAGCGGCTGGAGAAGCTTGAGGAGATTGCGAACAGCTTTGACGGGGTGGAGCGTTCGTTCGCTATCCAGGCCGGACGGGAGATACGAATCCTCGTGCGCCCGGAGAGAATCACCGATGACTATGCAGTGGTGCTCGCCCGCGACGTCGCCCGTAAGATTGAGAGCGAGATGAGCTACCCCGGAACCATCAAGGTCACCGTGGTTCGGGAGACTCGCTCAGTCGATTACGCCAAGTAGGGGCGGCTGGTCCTGCCGACTTGGCGGGCAGCCTGTGCCGAATTGGTGACAGGGCTGCGGCAATTCGCCCAAACACCACACAGGGCGCCTGAACAGTAATTAGACTGCGGTGGTCCGTTGGAGGGGACGAGTTGGAACAGTTTCGTCAGGTGACTTGGTGGTGAAGCTCCGAAGCCGGGGATCAGCGTTCCACATAAAGCGGTCGTGCCAGCGAAAGAACGAGTCCGGGAGGCAGCTGGTTGCGTAGCTCCAAATGAGCACCACCCCAAGAGTGATTCCTGGTCGGCTGCGCGGCCGCTCTGGCACAAGTCCGGCAGTCCCGGCCGAGGTCAGGGCGCCCGAGCGGGAGATGACCGCACTCGCTCCCGGTCCGCTGGGTTCTCGAAGCAAGCTGCCGATCTACCTGGTCGTGGGGATCGTGTCGGCGTTGGCTGTCGGAGTCGGCGCCGTCTGGGTCCGTCCCCCGTTCCAGTGGGCCACACTGGCATTGGTTGTTGTCCTGGTTGGACTTCTCGAGTCAGGCGGCGCGGTCTCCTTCCAGCTCGGGAAGTCGAAGTTCAATTTCAGCGCCAAGGCCTACGCCAGCATCGGCGCCGTCTACCTACTGGGGATGCAGGCGGCCGTGGCTTCGGCCGTCGCTTCCCTCGTAATAAGCGTGTGGATGAAGCGGGCCGTTTCGGTCAAGACCCTGTTCAATGCCGCGATGAGCATCTTGGTCTACGGGACCGCGTATGGGGTGTTCGACATTCTTAGACGAGCGTCCAACGGCGACGTCTGGCTTCTCGTGGCAGCCGGCGCCATCGGGGGGTTTGCTGCTTGGGGCGTTAACCACCTCTTGTTGGGGGCGGTGATCGCCGCTGAGCAGGGTACCACCAGGTTCAACCTCGGCCCGTTTGTCCAGAGTGTCACCCCCCTCTCCTTGTACTACATCGGCTACGGATTGACTGGGGTAGGGGTCCTGGCCGCCAGCTTCCGGATCGGTGCACCGGCAGCTCTTGTGACTCTGGCCGCCCCTGTCGCAATCGTGCAGACCGCCACCAATCGGTGGATCAAGGAGCAGCATGCTCGGGTCGACGAGGCCCGCAGCGGTTTCAACGCAACCCTGATCAGCCTTTCCAAGGCTATCGACCTCAGAGATAAGGACACCGAGGGTCACTGCCGCCGGGTGGTCGACTACTCCTTGCTCATGGGAAGGCACCTCAGGTTCAACGACGAGGAGTTGACTCGTCTCTGCCATGGGGCGTTGCTACACGACATAGGGAAGATTGGAGTGTCGGACTCGATCCTGCTCAAACCAGGTCCCCTGACCGATGAGGAGTGGGCGATCATGAGGACTCACCCGGAACTTGGATTCATGATGGTGGCTGACGTCCGCCAGTTGGAGAGGGCCCGAGAAATCATTCTCAACCACCACGAGCGTTTTGACGGAAAGGGCTACCCCAATGGCATTAGCGGAGAGGCCATCCCTCTGGGCGCCCGACTCTTCACCATCGCCGACTCCTTCGACGCCATGATCTCGGACCGGCCCTACCGTAAGGGTATGAGTATCCAGGCGGCGCGGGAGGAGGTTCGTCGCTGTTCGGGAACACAGTTCGACCCCTCCTGCGTGGCGGCATTCGAGAAAATCACCGATGAGGAGTTGGATGCGATAGCAAAAGAAAGAGAGCACCCCACAGAGGAGATGCTCTCTTTCTGACCGAAATAGAAGTGGGCAATGCCCACGCCTAGATCAGATCAGGCCCACTCACTGAGTTCCCAGGTGCTCATATGCTGTGTTTCTCCCTCGACGAACTGCTATGTCCCAGGCCATGATGTCTGGCACGAGAACCCTTCCAACTGAGACTAGCCCAACCTGACGGTGATGTCACGCTCGGCTGAAGTCGAAGTGACGAACACGTAACATCAAGAGAGTAGTTCGGGGGGTCCGGGGGCTAGATACGCCTACCGATAGCGGGCATCTGGTCTCCGGGTAGACTTCGCCGACGAGCCCTGTGGCCATCACGCGCTAGCCGAGAGGAGGGAAAGGACTTGCCCAGGAGCAACGGGTCCCGCTGGGCGCCACTGGCGGTGCCTGGCTTCCGGTCGCTCTGGCTGGCCGGTGTCCTTTCCTGGTATGGGGACTTCCTGACGCTGCCGGCACTCCTGATCATCGCCTACCGAATCGGGGGGGAGGCGGCCATCGGATGGGTCGTGGCGGTTCAGGCCCTTCCTCTGCTGGTCCTCCTTCCGTTCGGTGGGCAGCTGGGAGATAGAGGGGACAGGCGGCGACGGTTGGTCGCCCTCGATCTCGTCCGCGCGGCCCTAGCGGCTCTGATCGTAGTTGGTGCCCATAGCGGCATCCTGGCAGTCGTGGTCGTTGGGGTCGGGGCGAGCCGAACTGCCAGCGCACTGTATGATCCGGGTCGGAGGCGGTTGGTCGCGGTCCTGCTCCCGGAGAAGCTGGTGCCTGCCGGCGGGAGCCTACTCTCGGTGATCTCGGAGTCCTCGATACTGGTCGCTCCAGCGCTCGGTGCGGCGCTTTTGCTGATCGTGACGCCGAGCTTGCTGGTGGTCATCGATGGCTGCACCTTTCTAGTCTCGGCAGCGCTGCTGGCGAGAGTCGGCCCCCAGCCGGCGGTGTGGCGGAACCGGGGCTCGCGGGCGGTCGGGGGATGGCGCAGCCTTCGCCGCGGGTTTGACCTTCTGCTCCTCGACCGGACGATTGGGCTCTTCGTGATCCAGGCTGGGCTCGGGGCGATGGTGGCTGGGGTGATCACCGTGTACTTCGTTCCCCTGGTCCACTCTGGCCTGCATCTGGGCGTGGACCAGGTCGGGGTGATGTACGTCATAGTCGGCGGCGCTTCGGTTCTGGGAAGCATGCTGGCCCTCCAACGGCCTCAGGTCGGTCGCCGAGGGCTGATCGTGGTCGGGTACTTGCACCTGCTCATCGCCGTTTTGGTGGGCGTCGCCTTGGGACCGGTGGTTGTGGTCGCCGCCCTGGTGATCTTCGCTGCCACCGGCGCCCTGCAGGAGGTCTGGGGACTCAATCGGCTCCAGACGACCACACCGAGGGAGGGCATTGGACAGGCGTTTGGGGCAGCGCTCTGGTTTCAGTACCTGGGGCGCGCCGTCGGCGCGATCGTCGGGGCCTGGGGTGCGACCCATCTTCCCCAGGCGCGAGTCTTTGAGCTCCTGGTGGTGGCAACGGTGGCAATTTGCGTGCTGGGGACCACCTCCAGAGCCTCGGTTTGGCGTAGAAGGACCATTAATTGGCCCCCAGGTGGCCCACCGCTGCCCTTGGAGCCTTAGAATCCCTGTTACAGATCAGGCATTCATTTAAGTTGTCAATTCACCCCCCGTTCACCGGCGGGAGCGCCGCCACACCAGTGGAAGTCCTCAAGGTCTCGGCTACCTCCCAACCGGTCAAGGTTGCGGGAGCGATCGCTGGTGTCGTGCGCACCGAGCACCGAGTTGAGATTCAGGCTATCGGGGCTGGGGCGATCAACCAGGCGGTGAAGGCGATTGCCATCTCGCGCGGGTACGTCGCGGCCGGGGGGCTGGACCTAGTCTGCATCCCTTCATTCATCGACATCTCCATCGATGGCGAAGAGCGCACCGGGATCCGCCTCATCGTGGAGGTGCGCTGACGACGGGGGTTAGTGCTGGGCCTCGGTTCCTCCCCCTCCCGCTCGCTGAGGCCAGACCGTTGCGTGCCCCGATGGCAGTTGTCGGAGACAAGGCGCCGCGGGTCCACATCTGGCAGATCGGTTGCCAGATGAATAGCGCGGACTCCGACAGTCTGGCGGAGGGATTCGCGGAGATCGGTCTGCGTCCGGGAGCAGCTCTGGACGATGCCGACCTCACAGTGCTCGTGACGTGCGCCGTCAGACAGCACGCGGAGGACAAGACGAATGGGAAACTCGGCGAGCTGGCCGAGTGGAAAGAGGAGCGTCCTGGGCGTGCCATCGCACTTACTGGGTGCATGGTGGGGGAGCACGGAAGTGACCTCCTGCGGCGGTTCCGACATCTCGACTATGTGTTCGACATGCGCGAGCCGGACGGGTTCATGGCGCGAATCAGGGACCTGTATCAGGGCGCTCTTAACGGACCGGTCCCGCTGCCTGCCTCAGATCGCCTATGCGCCTACCTTCCGGTGATCCTTGGCTGCAATGAGATGTGCACCTACTGCATTGTGCCCTTCGTCCGTGGAAAGGAGCGGAGCCGTCCGAAAGATCAGGTCGTGGATGAGGCCAAAAGGATGGTGGATCGTGGAGTGGTGGAGATCACCCTCCTTGGACAGAACGTCAACTCTTACCGAGATCCCGCGTCCGGGATCGACCTTCCCCATCTCATGAGCATGGTCGACAGGGTCCCGGGGCTGAGACGGATGCGTTTTCTGACATCTCACCCACGCAACGCGTCATCGGACTTGATGACAGCAATTGCCGAACTCGAGACCGCCTGCGAGCAGTTCCATTTACCGGTACAGTCCGGAAGCGATAGCTGTCTGCGGCGGATGAAGCGGGAGTATTCGGTGGCCGACTACCGGACCGTCCTTGAGAAGGCTCGAACGATCATACCCGGCCTTTCCCTGAGTACCGACGTCATCGTGGGGTTCTGTGGTGAGACCGACTCGGAGTTCGAAGCCACCTACCGGATGGTTGAGGAGGTGGAGTTCGACACTGTCCACATTCAGGCGTATTCGCCGCGCCCGGGCACGGCCGCTTTTAGGCGACCGGACGATGTCCCGAGAGCCCTTAAGAGCGAGCGGCTTCAGCGGCTCTTGGAACTGCAGCGGAAGATCAGCCTTCACCGAAACCAGGCTCTGGTTGGCCGGACGGTAGAGGTCTTGGTGGAAGGGATCGGCCAGGGGGGGCGGCCCTTCGGACGGACACGACAGAATAGGGTCGTATGGGTGAACGGGCCGGCGCAGGTCGGAGCAATCCTGGACGTCCGGGTCGAGTCTGCGACCGCCTGGCAGCTAGTCGGCGGCTGATGCCGGCTGGTCCGGAGCCCTTCGGCCGACCCACGGCCAGCGTTGCGACGAGGGACCGGGAGACCCCGGCCTGGCGCCAATATCTCTCGGCCAAGGCCGATCATCCAGACTGCGTGGTCCTGTTCCGTCTTGGCGACTTCTTTGAGATCTTTGGAGATGATGCCCTAGAGGTTGCACCCCTGCTGGGTCTCACTCTCACTGGGCGGGACTTCGGCCGTGGTGGTCGAGTTCCAATGTGCGGTGTGCCCCGGCAGAGCCTTGAGGGGTATTCCGCTCGGTTGCTTCAGGCAGGAAAGCGAGTTGCGGTCTGCGATCAGGTTGAAGCTGCGAGGCCAGGTGGCAAGCTGGTGGCGCGCCGGGTCGTACGCGTCCTCACAGCGGGGACCTTGGTGGAGGAGTCCCTACTTGATCCCAAGACTCCACGTCGGTGCGCTGGGCTGTGGCGCGAGGGCGATGGATTCGGGATCGCCATGGTTGACTTCAGCTCTGGTGAGTGCATCCTGTCGTTTCGGTCTGGGGCCAACCTTCCCCAGACCATAGATGGCGTCCTAGCCGCGTGGGATGTTGCGGAAACCATCGTCGCCGAGGACCCGATGGGAGATCCCGCTGTGGCTATCGCGTTCACGGTTCGTCCTCCGGAGTCTTTCAACCTCGAAATCGGCTTGGGTTTGATCCGCGATGGGGGTCTGGAAATGCCCGACGGAGAGTTTTGCGTCTTGGCGGAGGCGGCCGCCCGTGCCCTGGCCGCCGTCTCCAGCCATGGGGCAAATGGGCTTCTGAGCCTGAGTTCGGGATTGTTGCGGCCACGATGGATTCTTCCTGGGCAGGTGATGGAGCTTGACGCCGCAACCAGGCGAAGCCTGGAACTCACCAAATCGTCATCCGGAGAGGGGGCATCTCTTCTACGCATTGTGGACCGGACGCGCACTGCGCCGGGGGCACGACTTATCCGGGGTTGGGTTCAATCTCCGTTGATCGACCTTGCTCTTATCCAGGCCAGGCAGACCGCCGTGCGGGAACTTTCGGATCATAGAGGCGTCGCTGCCGAGCTGAGAAAGGTGCTTCAGGAGTGTCGCGACATGGAGCGGTTGCTGGGCAGGGCCGTACACAAGGTCGCGAGTCCACAGGACCTGCTGCAGCTGGCCCGCACCGTGCGGCGACTTCCCCTCTTGGGAGAGTTGCTTGCAGACGCCTCGTCATCGATGCTGGGGCAGCTCGCAGTGGAGTTGGCGGCGGCCCCGGTGGAATTGGCGGCGACCTTGGAGTCCGCTCTCCGCGACGACAGCCCCGCAACAGCCAGGGATGGCGGGTTCATACGGATCGGGTTCGATGAGGCGCTGGACCGGATCAGTGCGGGTGGGGCCGAGGCGCGCGCATACATTGCGGGGCTGGAAGCGCAGGAGCGGCTGCGCACGGGGTTCAAGGCTCTCAAGGTCGGGTACAACCGCGTTTTCGGATACTACCTTGAGGTGCGAGGTACGCTCGACCACTCGGTTCCCGAGGACTACATTCCACGGCAGACCCTGGTCGGGGCGCAGCGGTATGTCACAGCGGAGCTGAAGTCACACGAAGCTGTGGTGCTCACCTCCAGAGAGCGTGCCATCGAGCGCGAGCAGGCAATTCTCCACAGCCTTTTGATGCAGGTGTCAATGCAAGCGCGAGCCCTGGGTCAAGCGGCTTCGGCGATGGCAGCGGTTGACGCTCTCCTGTCCCTGGCCGAGGTTGGTTCGGACCTTGGCTGGAGCATGCCTCAGATAGATTCGTCTCGGGCGCTAGAGATCCTCGGTGGCCGCCATCCCCTCGTTGAAGATGCCATTGGGCCCGGTCGCTTTGTGCCCAACGATATCCGGATGGACGGTGAGACTGAACGAATTTGGCTCATCACCGGGCCCAACATGGCCGGCAAGTCTACATTCCTGCGCCAGGTGGCCCTGATCTGTCTGCTGGGCCAGATGGGCGGCCCTGTTCCCTGCGGATCGGCTCGCTGGGGGATGGTTGACCGCATCTTCACCAGGGTCGGTGCCCAGGATGATCTTTCGGGCGGCCGTAGTACCTTCATGGTGGAGATGTCCGAGGTGGCTGAGATTTTGGCGCATGCCACCCCACGAAGCTTGGTGGTGTTGGATGAGGTGGGGCGGGGGACCAGCACCTACGACGGGATCAGCCTGGCGCAGGCACTGCTGGAACATCTACACGACAACCCGCGGGTCGCCGCCAGAGTGCTTTTCTCCACCCATTTCCACGAACTGACCGCCCTGGACCGGCTGTCGGCCCTCAGAAATTATCGCGCCGAGGTTGCTGAGGAACAGGATGGGGCGGCGGTCACCTTTCTGCACACGATAGTGCCCGGGGGGGCCGATCGCTCATACGGCATCAATGTGGCCCAGCTAGCAGGTGTCCCTGATGCGGTGCTTGTCCGCGCCGCCGACATCTTGGCCGAGTTGGACCGAACCAGGCCGTTGGCGACCACCGCGGCACCGGTCCAGCAGCTGGCCCTTCCACTGTCGTCCACGCATCCCATGGTGGCTGAGCTGAAAGCCCTTGCCGTGGACTCGATGACGCCACTTGAGGCGCTGCAGACGTTGGCCGACTGGCAGCGGAAAGCGGGGGGCCAGGATGAGCGGGCCAACTGAGGCGTCTCCGCCGGAGATGGGTCGAATCCGCACCCTCGAAAAGGCGGTGGCTGAAGCTATTGCGGCCGGCGAGGTGATAGATCGTCCGGCCTCCGCCGTCAAGGAGCTGGTCGAGAACTCCCTGGACGCGAGGGCCAAGGTGGTGACGATCGAGATGGAAGAGGGTGGGATGGAGCTCCTTCGGGTTGTCGACGATGGCGAGGGCATGAGCGCTGAGGAGTTATCAAGGGCCTTTGATCGTCACGCTACCAGCAAATTGGTCACCATTGACGATCTCCTTCACCTTCAGACATATGGCTTTCGCGGAGAGGCCCTGGCCAGTGTTGCGGCAGTGTCTCGGGTCACGGCCGTCAGCCGGGTGAAAGGCGACAATCGAGCGCACTCTATCGTGGTGGACGGGGAGAGCCGCCGCGGGCCGGTGGTGACGGCGGGTCCCCAAGGGACCACCATCACAGCTCGCAATCTGTTTCACAATGTGCCGGCGCGCAGGGCGTTCTTGCGGTCTCCAAGGTCGGAGGCAGCAGCGGTCGGCCGCGTGGTTGCAGAGGCCGCGCTGAGCAGGCCGGAGGTGAGCTTCACCCTCCGATCCCACGGACGCCAGGTACTTCGGGTAGCGGCCGGTGGGTCCCTGCCGGCAGCTATCTCTGCGGTCTTCGGGGACGAGGCTGCCAGAGGGTTGCTGAAAATTCCCTTTGACCACTCGGAGATTTCGGTCCTGGGGTTTCTTGGCTCTCCGCAGTCTGCCCGTCCCTCCCGCCAGGCGATGGTCATTGCGGTGAACGGGCGTCGAGTTCACCACCGTGGCCTAGTCGCAGCAGTCGAGGGGGCCTACCGCGGCCTGATCCCCACGGGAAGGTACCCCTTGGTGGTGCTGAATCTTCGCTGCGACCCCGCTTTGGTGGATGTGAATGTTCACCCGACCAAGCGCGAGGTTCGCTTCAGCGATGAGCGGCGCGTGTTTGATGCGGTCCAGCGGTCCTGCTGGGCCGCTCTCCAGGGGGCTAGGCCCACCACCTTGACGGTCGCTGGTGTGCCGGTTGAGGAACCAGCCTCAGCCGCAGATCAGCTCCCATTCCAGGCACCGCCTGGATTTGCATTCTCGTCCCAGCAACCACCCGCCGCTGTCGTTCCGCCGGCCCCGCTGTCCGAGGCGATCGGCTGGCGGTATGTGGGACAGATCCACAATCGCTACCTGGTAGCGGAGACCCAGGCTGGCCTCGCCCTGGTGGACCAACATGCCGCTCATGAGAAGGTTCTTTATCAGCGGTGGATGGAGGTCCTCACTCATCCCGGGGCCGCCCCGATTCCGGCTCAGGGACTGCTGGAGCCGCTTTTAATCGAGTTGGACACAGCCTCCTGGGAGGCTGCCTTTCCTGACGGCCGCGTGCTGGAACAGTTGGGCTTTGAAGCCGACATCTTTGGACAGGCCGTGATCCGATGCTCGGCGGCCCCCGCGGGCATGCGCATCGCCCAGGTGGCGAGTGCCCTGACAGACCTGCTTGTTCTCTCTGGTCGGGGGGAAAGTGAGCAATCCCGAAGGCACGGCATGGCCGCGTCCCTGGCCTGCCACAGCGCGGTGCGGTTCGGTGACCGACTACCCGATGGCGAGGCGGTCGCGCTACTGCATGCTCTGGCAGTCACCGATGGGGGCATCAGCTGTCCTCACGGGCGCCCGGCCGTCTTGCTCCTGAGTGAGGACCAGCTTTTATCCGCATTTCAGCGCAGGTGACAACCCCTGTCCAGCCGCCTTTTGTGGTTGCAATCATGGGCCCGACGGCCTCAGGAAAGACCGCCCTGGCGGTGGCGTTGGCTCGGCGTTGGGGCGGCGAGCTGATTAACGCCGACTCCCGCCAAGCAATCGCCGAGTTGGCTGTTGGCGTGTGCAAGCCCTCAGCCAGCGATCTTGACGGAGTCACCTGCCACGGCCTGGACTGGCGCCATCTGGGCACGGAGTTCTCGGCCGCCGACTTCTCAACCCTGGCCCGGGGCCAGATTCAGCAGACCTGGTTAAGGCGGCGCATCCCCTTGGTGGTCGGGGGCACCGGCCTGTACGTGCGGGCACTGCTGGGGGGATTTGACTTTGGCGGTGCGGACTACGACCGGGACCGGGTTGGGCAAGGGCTGCCTGGCGAAGATCTAAGCTCAGCGGTTCAGGAGTTGTTCGAGGTAGATCCTGGCCGACTATCGCGGATAGATGACCACAACCCGAGGAGGGTCGCGCGGGCTCTGGAGCTGGCGCGCCGAGGAGCTGTAGCCGGTGCTTGGCCCACGGACTGGAAGGTGGCTAAGTTGGCCCTTCGGGTCGAACTTGGTGAGCTCAAGCAGCGGATCATTCTGCGTTCCAGCTCCCTGCTTGGAGAGCCGTTGCTTGAGGAGGTGCGGGGGCTTTTGTCAGCAGGTTACTCGGCCAAAGTGATCGAAGGGGCCGCCATCGGGTATCGAGAGGCGCTGGGGTTGCTCGAGCGCAGGCTCAACCGGGACCAAGCTCTGGCAGCGCTCATCCAAAGGACCTGGAGATATGCGCGCCAGCAGATGACCTGGCTTCGTGGCGAGGCCGATCTCATATGGGTAGACTCTTCCCCCGATTCTGAACAGCTTGCGAGCAGTTGTTGGGAGCAGGTTCAGGAGCGATTTGCCAAGGAGGACTTGTGAAGGTATTCGACGAGTCGATGCAGGAAAGGGGCGAGCGTGCCTTTCTGCTTGGTTGGGCGCCGTCTGAGTCTGCTCTGACCCGCGTCGATCATGAGATGGATGAGCTAAGGGAGCTCGCCGTGACAGCCGGCGCCCAAGTTGTGGGCAGTGATGTCCAAAAACGACCCCAGGTCGATCCCGCCCTGTACTACGGGAAAGGGAAGGTTGGGGAGATCGCTGCACTTCGCGAAAGCCTGGAGTTCGGCCTGTTAATTACCAACGACGAACTGTCACCTCGCCAACAGCGGAACCTGGAGGAGCAAGTCGGAGTGCCAATCGTCGACCGCGCGGGGCTGATCCTTGACATTTTCGCGCAGCACGCGCGCTCCCGAGAAGGTCGGATCCAGGTGGAGGCAGCCCAGCTGCGCCATCTACTGCCGCGTCTTACTCGAGGCGACCAGTTTTCTCGATTGGGGGGAGGGATCGGCACAAGGGGCCCAGGAGAGCAGAAGTTGGAGACGGACCGAAGGCGGATCCGGGCACGACTGTCCTCCCTTGAACGAGACCTGCGGCAGCTCACCGAGGAGCGGGCGCTCCACCGGGCTGGGCGCCGGCGCCTCCCGTTTCGCTCGGTGGCACTAGTTGGCTATACCAACGCCGGCAAGTCGTCGCTTCTCAACGCCCTGACGCGAGGGGGCGCCCGAGCGGAGAATCAGCTTTTTGCGACTCTCGACCCGACCACGAGGGCCATCCGGCTACCCGGCGGGCAGCCATGCCTTCTCGTGGACACTGTCGGGTTCATACAGAAGCTACCCCACGAGTTGGTCGCCGCCTTTCACGCGACCCTCGAGGAAGTCCAGCAAGCGGACCTCATCGTCCACGTCTTGGATGCCAGCCATGCGGGGGCAGAACGCCGCCTCGACACGGTTCACTCAACCCTGGAGGAACTCGGGGTATCGGAGATCCCCATGGTGCTGGCCGTCAATAAGGCCGATCTCTGTTCTCCGGAATCGCGTAGCCGACTGCAGATGTTCGTTCCGGAGCGCTACCTGGACGGCCAACTGGTGAGCGCCGTCACCGGTGAGGGCCTAGACGAGCTTCGGAGAAAGATTGGTGTCGGCCTGGGTCAAATGATGGAGCCCGCAGAGTTCACGGTGCCGTATGGAGAAATCAATCTCCTGTCCAGGTGGCGGCGCTACGGGGTCGTGGAGCAGGAGGAGTTCACCGCCGACGGGGTCCATGTAATTGGACGGGTCCCACAGGCTCTCATCGGGCAGCTGGAAGCTATCGCGCCTCAGCTGTCCGGGTCTAGGCCATCACCGGAGGGTAGTCCCGGGGAGGCCCCCAGTCACCTTGGCGCCTAGTTGCGCAAAAGTCTGATGACGGCCGAAATCCGCCCCTCGATCTCCGCTTCGTCCACGACCAATGGTTCATAGGCAGGGTTGGAGGGTTGGAGCCTCATTCGTCCTCCTTCGCGGTAGATTCGCTTTACCGTCACCTCTCCCTCACCGGTGGTGGGATTCTCTACCCGTACGACGGCCAAAGAGCCGTTCGGGCTCTCGCGGGTGGGCTTGACCACGACCAGGTCGCCGTCGAATATTCCATCGCCGATCATGCTGTCGCCCTTGACCCGGAGGACGTACGAATCGCCGTCGCCGGCGATCTGGGGCCCCAAGTAGATGTGATCCTCGATGTTCTCCTGTGCCAGGACCGGAGCCCCAGCGGCAACCTGACCGACCAGGGGGAGGCTGAATGCGCCCCCGGGACCTACCGGACTCTCGGTCAGGCTGACCGTGCGCGACTTGGTGGGGTCTCGACGAATTACGCCCTTGCGCTCCATGACATTGAGGTGATTTTGGACAGTTGAGCTGGAGCTCAGCCCTACCGCGAGGCCGATTTCACGAACCGAGGGAGGGTATTCACCGCGCGCTACACGGCTCTTCAGGAAGTCGAAGATCTCTGTCTGCCTAGGAGTCAGGCTCTCGCTCATCTGTGGTCTCCATTACGGGGGGGGTGGTGGGAACAAATGGTCGTGCGGGATCGTATCACCTTCGCACCTGTAACACAAACTGCTGTTCGGGACCAAGCGGCAAAGCGTCAGTCGGCAATGGCGGCTACTCCCGTAAACGGTCAAGATCCGTTCAAAGTGGAGGTAGTCCCCGTGCCCCGGAGTGGGTTCTGGGCCGACTTCAAATGATTGACGGCGGCTTCAAGGTCAAGCCCTGAGCCGACCGGGCGAATCCGGTTCGAGTGCCATCGCTGCTCTTCACCAAGGATGGTCTGGATGCCGCCTTTCGGGGTCCATCCATCGAGCCGATACTCCCCTGGTCCTGCAGGAAGACAGGCCCTGAGACGGGAGAGATTATTGACCCCGTACGCGATCAGGCCGCACCGATCTTACAGGTGGGCGGACTTCGTCGCCACTGCAGCGAAGCACCGTGGCGTTTGCGGTGACTGCTGGTGGAGGCGGCTCCACCGCTCATGTGCCCAAGAGTGGAACGGTGCAGCCGGCAACCGGGCCCATTCTGGAACGTCTGGATCGCCAAGGCGAGGCTCGGGCGGTCGTTGCCTTCACCCGGCGACCTCACCGGTACATGCGCCCGGCCTACCAGAGGCCCCTGGTGCCACCTTTAGGCGGCAACCGCTCTTGGGCGGACCAGGTCCGATCTCAGACCCCTCCCAAACCCTCGAAGGTGGACACCGTCAAGCGCGTGGCTGATCAGGAAGTCGGTTGGCTCGTGATTACCGGATCGCGGTCGGCGTGGTCCTGACAGCCCTTCATCCGTTTGCACTCCGGTAACGAGGGGACAACTACGGGGCCGGCCAACATAGGCACGACGCAGCAATTTAAGGTGTCTCGGGCGACGCCGAGGGGTGAGGCACAAGCAAGTTAGGACTATTGAGAGATGGGGATGCGCCGGTCATCGGTCCTCAATGAGCCCGAGGACGTTCCCGTCGGGATCAATCACCGTCGCTACCAGGCGACCACCGCCAACGTCGTGCGCTGACTCCTTCAGGGTGGCTCCCGCTGCTATGACCTCGGCCAGCTTTGCCTCGATGTCCTGGACGTGCCAGTAGGCGACCGGGGAGCTCATGCCCTGGGGTCCACCGCCTGGCACCAAGCCAATATGCTGACCTGCCACATCAAAGCCGACATAGTACGGCCCATCAGTCTGAGGCGGTATGCCGAGCAGGGCGCCGTAAACGGACTTGGCCGTCGCCAAATTGGACACCGGATGCAGGACCGTCTTGATTCCGTGGTTAACTGAGCTGGTCACGGGGACTCCTTTTTGAGTCGGTCTGTACTTGGCCGTCATGCTACCCGTGGCTTCGCTATTTGGTCTTCTCGATTCCTGACCAGTCTGTTGACCCGCTGCCCAACTTCCAATGGCATCCAGCCATCTGCGGGTCTAGGCAGGAGCCGACAAGCGGTGGCCGAGGGTCCCCCACTGATTGACGCCGGGCCCGAGTGCCCGGCCAAGCGGCTGCCGTGGCGAGACGAAACTAGCGGAAGCTCCTGGAGTTCGGGAATCGATGGTATACCCTGGCGTTACGTGGCATGATCATGGCCAATGCCTCTCAGACCTGTTCCGCCGCAGCGCCTAGTCCGTCTGGCACGGCTTCGCCGGGTTCGCGACCGCATGGACCGGGACTACGCGGAGCCGCTGGACGTAGAGGCACTGGCTCGCGACGTTCACATGTCTGCCGGACACCTCAGCCGAGAGTTTCGGCTTGCCTACGGCGAGTCCCCGTACAGTTACTTGATGACCCGCCGCATTGAGCGTGCGATGGGCCTCCTGCTTCGTGGCGATCTGAACGTGACAGAGGTGTGCTTCAGAGTCGGATGCTCGTCGCTGGGAACCTTCAGCCTGCGGTTCACGGAGCTGGTCGGCATTCCCCCAGGTGCATTTCGAGCTCTGGCGAGAAGAGAATGGGCTGGGATTCCCCCCTGCGTGGCCAAACAGGTGACCAGACCGATCAGGCGCGGACCAGGACCTCGCTCCTAGAATGACCACGATGGACATCACCATCCACACGACTTCTTTGCCGCACGTCGACCCAGAGGCATCCCTGGCCTTCTACCGGGACACGCTTGGCTTTGAAGTTCGCACTGACGTGGGATATGGAGGGATGCGCTGGGTCACGGTCGGGCCCCCGCACCAGCCGAGCGTCTCCATTCTATTGGCGCCGCCAGCCTCCGATCCTGGACTCACAGACCAAGAGCGGCGCACCATCACCGAAATGATGGCCAAGGGGACCTATGGTTGGATCCTATTGGCCACCAAGGATCTCGACAGCACCTTCGAACAGCTCCGGGCCAGCGGTGCCGAGGTGGTACAAGAGCCGACTGACCAACCCTATGGGATTCGCGACTGTGCTCTGCGCGACCCTGCCGGCAACCTGGTACGTATTCAAGAGGTGAGTTGATCCGTCGGACCAGCCCGACCATCCACGGACAATTCGGCACGGTCAGCGGCTGAGACGATTTCCCTCAATCTTCTCCATCTTGGCAAACGCCGCCCGCTCTCTGCTACGGACCGCTCGTCGATGGCGCGGGAATCTGGATCGGTGTCCACCCGTCGTTGCCGGTCCCAGCTGGAGGGGTCGGTGCTGGGCTTGGAGTCGATAAAGGGTGTCGACGGGAGGTCAACTCCTTTCTGACTCGCCCAAAATACACTCTGCGGTGTCCCGATCCAGCAAAGAGGGGGTGAGGAGGTTGACGGCCGAGGGGCAGGAGACAGCCGGTGAAGCGGCCAAAACTGGCGTGCCCTAGTGCCCACTCGGCCCCATCTAGGGGCGGTTCTTGGCATTGCGGTCCGCCTTTCACCGAGCACACGTTCTCAACTGACCCGTCCGCCACCGCTTGCGAGTTGGTGGGTCAGTGTGCCTCAGACCTTGGGTTCAGGGCGCTCAGCTGGAGCCCCGGGTACGCGAAGGCCTCGTCGACCCGCCCGAGTCAAGTCCCGCGGAGTGGTGTAAAAGTGAATAGCTCTTGGGGTGATGGACATCAGGCAGCCAGCCCAGCGGTGAGAGGGTTGGTGAGGAGAGGGTCGGAGTTGGGGTCGAGTCGGGCCATGGACTGGAGTGAGAAGTGACAGCGGCCGTCCTGCCACTCGTCGTGCTGCTCCTGCAGGACCGCGGTTGAGAGTCGTAGCAGCGAAGCGGAGTTGGGGAAAATCCCGACCACCTTGGCCCTGCGGTCAATCTCAGCATTGACTCGCTCCAG
>DAHVDN010000099.1 GCA_027313505.1 Candidatus Dormiibacterota bacterium | reverse complement strand
CTCTTGTCGATCCCCAGCTGGCCCCACAGGTGGTCCAGGACCAGGGCCCCGCCCATCGGGCGGCTCTCCGCGAACGCCAGCTCCCCGCTGGCCGCCCCGCTCCCGGTTGCCTGGGGCTCCACCAACCGGGTGATCGACCGGGCGAGGCGGGTCAGCGCCTGGCGGTCGAGCTGGTCCTCGCGGCCGAAGCTGTGTACCACTTGGGCCTTGGCCTGGTGGCCGACCGGGTCCCAGAAGTTCTGGGCCAACTGAAGGTAACGGACCACCGAGCCGTCCTTGTTGCGACGGCTGATGGTGCGCAGGTACATGCCCAGATCATATCATCAGGACCAGGTCTCGGCAATACCGAGACCTGGAACCACTGTGTGCCTAGGAGGCGGAATCTTCAGCCCCTCTGGACACGCCCCTCTTGATCTCAAACGCCGCCGATTCCACCCCTCCACAGCACCGCTTGCTGCGGAACCCGGGTGTTAAGTCGGTTGCCGGGCCGGACAGCGGGTCGAGGAGGTGGCCGGTGCACTCAGTTAAGGAGCAACGTGTCCGTGCCAACACCACGCTCTGGACCGACCTACCCGCGCCGTGACGACCACTGCGGTCAGCGTGTCCGCAGCTGCATGAAGAGGGGCAGGGGTCAGTGATCGATCTCTGGGGACTCCGAGTACAGGGCTGCCCAGGGAAGCTCACCGTCGGGGCCGGCGCTAATGCGGTCGTTAAGTTCGCCGGTGTCCAACGCCTCCATGAGATGCACGTCGGGGAAGTCCAACGCCCGGCTTCCCTCTTCGTCAATCCGAGTGAAGGTCAGTCCTGTCTCAGGGTGCGCGCGTATGAATACGCGCAGTGGCCTTCCGCCCCAGGTGTATGGGCTCCTAGCGGTCACCTCTATGCCGGGACCAGGTTGATCCACAACTCGGGCATCCAGTAGGCGCCGTTCCCTCAACAGGTATTGCGCTTCCTCTGCAAGTGACGAGAACGGGGGGTGGACCGGCGTCGGAGTAGGTTCCTGATCGTCGCTGCGTGACCAGTGGCGGCGACGGGTTCGCCGAGCGCTCATCACGTACCTCCGTACCCGATCTGGCCCTCGTCAACGACTTGTGGGCGCGACCGTTGGTGGTCCTGACAGTAGGCGGCAATGATGCCATGAAGGGCGCGGCGGACTCGAGACCGCGGTCCCGTTCCATCGACCTGAAGTCGTCTGTGTCCAATTCTGGGGTGGCAGTTCAGACCTGGCCTAAATTCTCCGGAGGCTCGACCGTCGAGATGCGCCGTCCACTGGAGCCCGTCGAGAGCCTCTTCACTAAATCCGCAGCAAGCCAGGCGTGGCGGGCGGGCGGCGCTGCGATCTCGGGGCCTACTTTTCTCGGCTCAGCTTGCGGAGCACCCAGGGCCGCAGTGGCACTCGGCCCAGTGCCAGTCGGATGATCCCCACTATGACTGCAGCCTCAGCCACCCCGCCGATGAAATAGACCCACTGAGCCCCATCGAAAAGCCTGATCATGATCGCGTCAAACACCATCATTACCAAAAATCCGGCCCCGCAGGCGAATAGGGCCACGGCCGTCGGCACGTTCTGGTCCTTCATCTTCGTCATCCAGTCACGATCTCAGGAATCTGCCCATGGTGGAGGGATGCGCCCGATCCACAGCCGCAGCATCCCAAACGTCAGGACCACGTAGATCGCTGCGCCAAGGGGCCATCCCCACCAAGCCCCACGGCTGATGAACACCCCGAGCGAAATGCCGATGAAGGCCCCGAATGCCACGCTAACCAAGAGGGGAAGCGTTGGCACCCTGCGCTGTTTCGCGCTCAACTTATCACCAACTCCCCTATTGCCGCTCCGCACAGGCAGGCAAGTCGGACGAAGCCGGCGGCAGCCGAGCCGACCACCATTGTCGAGCCCAAACCGATCACTCTTGGATTCTAGAAGCGTTGCCGCGCAATCACAAGCGGGTGTCGGAGTCGAGTCGCGGATGAACCCAAGAGCATGTCGAACCACCGTCCTCCGTGCCGCCTTCGCCGTGGACCGGGCAAGGCGGGCAGTCCAAGGCTCTCCTCGTGACCCTTGGAGCCTCACCAAAGTCAGCCTCTAGAGTCCCTACATCTCGACTAGCGTCTAAGCGATGGCGTAGCCTACTGCGCGAAGTCAAAAGGAGGCTCTGCCAACCACCCCAGAATTGGACACAGGCTCCTGAAGTGTCCGCGCTCTGTCAATCCAGCGTCACTCGTACCCGCCACGCAGCCACTCTCCGAGGAGCCCATTGGCGATGGTCCAGGTGTTGCCGGTCCGCTCGGCGAGCTGGAGCCGCTCCAGCGCCAGGGCGGCATCCAGGGCGCCGCGGTGGCTGACGCCGAGCACCGCCTGCACGGCCCTTCCGGTCACGGCCCGCACCGGGCCCAGGGCCAGGAGCTTGAGGAGCCGCTGCTGGACCAGGGTGAGCCGGTCGAATACCAGCGCGAACTCCTCCCGCTGGTCGTCGATGGCGTAGGCCACCGCCGCGTCGACCAGCTCCTCGGTTATCTCGCCCTCGCTGAGAGCGAAGGCCCAGAAGGCAAGGAGCTGGACGTCGTTGGGAACCCCCGCCGCAGCCTGGTAGATGCGGCTGGCCGCTTCAGTCGAGAGGTGCTTCCCGGCCGAGGCCGCCCGCCCTTTGAGGTAGGGCACGAAGTCGGTCTCGGAGATCTTGCCCAGGTAGAGCTTGGCCCCCACGTTGTAGAGGGCGCCGTGCTCGGGGGAGCTCACCATCGCCTCCATGACGTGGCGCTTGCTCCCGGCGAAAACCAGGCTGACCCCCGGGAGGTCGTCCACCAGGTCCTTGAAGATGTCCGCGATCAGGGGGTCTATCTCGTACGCCTTCTGGAACTCGTCGATCACCAGGGAGACCGGGTGGCCCGGGTCCTCTGCCGCAAGGTCCGCCAGGATGCGCACCACCTCTGAAAGGACAGCCTGCCAATTCGACGCTGCCAGGCTAGGCCCCAGCGAGACCCCCTCAACCAGGCCCGAGGCGGGGTCGATCCGGATCTCCGGTGCCACCCGGATGCGCCGAAGCCAGCGGCTGAACTCGGTGGCCCGGCCTCGCACCCAACCCAAGGGCCCCGAGACCACCCCGTGCATCAGGGTCTGGACCACGTCCTCGGCGCTGCTGCACTTGATTAGGCTCACCCGGCCGCTCCGTCCACCGCTGGCCTCCACGAGGTCGATGGCCCGGCGAAGCAGCGAAGTCTTGCCGTAGCGCCGGGGCGCGATGAGGATGAGGTTCTGGCCGTTGAGCATGACCGCCACCAGCCTTTCCAACTGCTCGGTCCGATCGGTGAAGTGGAGCTCGTCGACGGGCGAGCCGAAGTGGTACGGGTTGTTCGACGCCACAGCGCAACTTTAGCACGCTTCAGCTTTACACGTCGATGCTTTACATGCCCTGGCTTTCTAAGGGGATGGTTCCGCCGGCGGGGGACGACGCACCCGGGTGTGGTGGACCCGAGCCAGCCAGGGTCACCCTTTTCGCTCCCGTCGAGGCGCCCGACTGTCGACTGCGCCACATCGGTGATCAGGTGGGCTACACCTTCTCCAACCAACTGGATGCCCGGGAGCCGGCCCGGGTCGCGAATCTTCCCGTGGCCCCCTCATCCGCGTCTTACCGGTCACCGCTCCGGGAGCGCTGGCCGCGGTATCTGACGCGGCACTTGCGTTCCTCGCCCGAGGTCGGCCCAACATATGGCTGCGGGCACCAGGCCTGGTATATCTGGGCAACCTTGAAACCGATGGACCTCACCTTGGGGGCCCTGAGGAGGCCGGTGGCCTTCCGGCATGCCTCGGGCCAGCTTAGGGGAGCGCAGAGGTCGGCCGCCGGTCGGCATCGCGCCCCCCGCTGCTTTGCCGGACCCCTTCCCTCGTGAGTCCGGCCGCCGCCTTGGAGCTGCGCTCGCTCAGCAAGCGCTTTGGGTCCAAGGAGGTGGTCACTGACCTCAGCTTCCGGGTCGAGCCCGGGGAGGTGTTCGGATTCCTCGGCCCCAACGGTGCTGGCAAGACCACGACCATGCGCATGGTGCTGGGGCTGGTCCGGCCCAGTTCCGGCCAGCTCCTAGTCCTGGGGGAGGAGATGCCGGCCGGAGGGCGCCGGGTCCTGCCCCAGGTGGGGCCGCTGGTGGAGGTTCCGGCCCTCTACCCCAACCTCTCGGGGCGGGACAACCTGGCGGTGCTGGGTGCCGAGCTCGGGGGCGTTCCCCGATCTCGGGTCGAAGAGCTCCTAGCCACGGTCGGTTTGGCCGATCGGAGCCGGGACCGCGTCTCTCGCTACTCCCTGGGGATGCGTCAGCGGCTTGCACTGGCCGTCGCGCTCCTGCACCGCCCGCGGCTTCTGCTCCTCGACGAACCGGCGAACGGCCTCGACCCGGCCGGCATCCGCGAGATCCGATCGCTGCTTCGGGACCTCAGCAGCGCCGGCACCACCATCTTCATCTCCAGCCACGTCCTCGGGGAGATGGAGCGGGTGTGTGACCGGGTCGCCATCCTCCGCCAGGGCCGTCTGGTCTACCTCGGTGCGCTCTCCTCCCTCAGGGCCTCTACCGGAGCATTCCGGGTCCGGCTGGACCGTCCCGACGAGGCGCTCCGATGGCTCCAGGCCCAACCGTGGGGCGCATCGGCTCAGGCCGCTCCGGACGGCACGTTCGAGGTCGCGTCCCCTACCGGACGAGGCCGGGACCTCAACCGAGCGCTGATGGAAGCCGGGTTCGTCGCCGACTCCCTCGTGCCCTCCGAGCGCGACCTCGAGGAGGCCTTTCTGCAGCTGACCGAGGACCAGCGGTGATCTCCGTCGCGCCACCCGCACCGGAGGCGGCGCCGGCACGGGCTGGCCTGGGGCCTGCTGTCTTTGCGGAACTTTCCAAACTGCGTCGCCAGCGCCCGACCTGGCTCCTCGCCGGCATTGTGTATCTCCTCCTGGGCTTGGTCCTCTTTGCCTTCGCCCAGGACCCCCTGGTGGCATCGGACGTGGGGCACCGGCCGCTGGCGGCGCTCGAGCAGATGCTGCCCGCTATCCAGTTTGTGTTCACTGCCGGGGTCGGGCTGGTCATGCTCACCACCGGGAGTCGCCTGGTGGGGATCGAGTATTCCCTGGGCACCATCCGGATCATCCTGGGACGCGGGACCGGCCGAGCCCAGCTCGTCCTGGCCAAGCTGCTGGCCACGCTCTTGGTCGGCTCGACCCTCCTGGTCGGCTACTGCCTGCTGGCGTCAGTGGGGCTCACCCTGGTCACCCTCCACCTCACCGGGTCGCTTACTCCGATGGCGAGGCTGCCCGCGGCCGGGTGGAGGGACCTTGGGCTGGGAGTTGCCAGCTGCGCCATCAGCGCCGCCGCCTGTGCCGCGGTCGGGGTGGGGCTGGCGGCGGCAACCCGCTCTCTCACGGCGGGAATGGTCCTCAGCATCCTGTTCTTTCCCCTGGACAACGCCATGGCACTGGCCTTCCGGGGTCTCTTCCAGCTCGATCAACTCCACCTCTGGCAGGTCCTCAGTGCCGCCCTCCTCGGCCCGACATTGAATCGGCTGCCTCAGGCCCTGGTGGGGCACGGGGGGACGGTGAGCCAGGCCCTGCCCCAGCCCATGCTCCAGCTGCCCCAACTGGCGGCCCTCGGAGTCGTGGCTGCCTGGACCTTGGGGCTCACAGCGCTGGCGGTTCTGACCTCGGTCCGGGGCGACATCCTGGCTTGAGGGGCTCCCAGGGACAACGAACGACCGTGGCACTTGACTCCGGTCGGCCGCCCTGGTATACC
>DAHVDN010000098.1 GCA_027313505.1 Candidatus Dormiibacterota bacterium | reverse complement strand
GTTGACTGACTTGGGGGTGCCAACTGCTAGGGACGGCCGCCGATCAGGAGTACCAGCCCTCCACGTCGACGACCACATCCACCTGGCCCGCCAGGTTGTAGAAGGAGACCTGCCCGGTGGGACTCACCGGGACGATCACCAGCTCGGGCTGGGTCTGTCCGGCCACCCAGTTGATGTCGGAGATGAAGGGCCGGGCGGCGTTGGTCGGCCAGACTGCGAGCCAACTCGAAGCGGTTGCGTCGGTGACGGTGACGTTCATGACCACGGCGGTGGGCGGCGAGGAGGAGGTCATGAGCGGAACCCCGGCGGACCCGGCCACCTGGACCGTGAGCGTACCGCCCGCCGAGAGCGTGTTCCCGCTGTACGGCAGCCCGCTGCCCGGCCTCGTGTCGACGATTCGCACGGGAGCCTCGGCGTTGAAGTCCGACCCACTGGCCGCCGCTGAACCGCTGGTGAAGTAGCCGGAGACATCCACGATCATCTGGACCTGACCCGGTCCGTTGTAGAGGTCGACGTACCCATTGGTCACCGGCACGATGACCCGGTTGGCGATGGTCTGTCCCGAGCTGAAGTTGACATTGGACGTCCCTGGATTTGCGACCCCGTCCGGGTACGCCGTCACAAACCCGGCAGCCGTGGGGGAGGTGACCGTCAGGTTGAAGACCACCGCTCCGACCCCGGTCGACGGGATCCCGCCCACCCCGGTCACTTGGAGACGGACCACATGCCCTGTGTCAATCGGCCCGGTCGTCCCTCCGGTCCCGACCCTGGTGTCGAGGATGCGGCTTCCGGTCACCGGGTTGAACAGGCCGGCGCTGCCGGTGGCGGTGGTGGAGACGTACCCCTCGAGGTCGGCCACGACCTGAACGTCACCTTGAAGGTTGTAGAAGCTCACCGCTCCTCCACTCCCAAGCTGAACCTCGACCAGGTTGGCGACCGTCTCTCCCTGCGAGAAGTTGAGGTTGGAAGCGAGTGGCTGGCTCTGCCCCGCCGGCCAGACGGTGAGGAAGCTGGTCTGGGTGGGGTCGGTCACGGTCACGTTGAGCACCACGGCGCTGGCACCGGCCGAGGGGACCCCGTAGGCGCCGGCGATCGGGACCGTGAAGGTCCGCCCCGTCCCAATCGGCCCGGTCACCCCACCTATGCCAATACGGGTGTCCAGGATTCGTGCGGGACTGAGGGGGACGTAGGGGCCGCAGGTCCCGGTCGGGGCTCCATAGCCCCCATACCCGGTGCCGCCGTATCCACCCCCGGCGCAGCTTGCGGCGAGCCCAAGGGGCGGCTGAGCCACGGCCCACAGGCCAGCGCCGAGGAGAGCGGCGACCGCCAAGATCGGAATCCACAAGCGTCCCAGGCGACCGGCGAATGCGGTGACCTGGGACATAGGCTCTCCTCTCGACGGGTTTCCGGTCACGGCGCGGACGCCATCGAATCCCAACTGTGAACCTGCTGGGGATGGACTCTAACACTCGCGGGCGCCATCTCACAAGCGCCCGCATCCAATTGGATCCTGCAAAGAAGCAAGGGCCTCCCGGCATTCATGTGGGTACCTCGGTGGGTTAAGGCTCGGTCCTCTCATGGGGGAGTACGTGGGTGATTGGGCCCAGGGACAGCATCACCAACCCGAGTTCGACAGCGTGGAGGGTGCTTTGGGGCTTTTGATCCGAGTAGCCGAGAAGCGCACCCAGCAGACCTGGCCTCGCATCCGTCGGGAGCTGCAGCGGCTGGTGCTGGTGGACCTCAGTGGTCCCGCTGGCCAGGTCTCCCAGACCTCCAAGCCCACCCCCGCCGAGACCCAATTGTTCGAGACTCTCCAGGTGCCAGCTCCAATTCGGGTCCGGGCCGCCTCGAGTTCAAGCCAGCCCGAAGCCGCGTAGGCACACGCCGGCTACCGCCGCCTCCTCCTTCGGTGCACTCAAGCTGATCTCACCCACGCGCCCCTCTCCACAGAGGTCACTGTCGAACTCGGGGTAATTGCGTTCCGAAGGGTACGGCACCGATCGCGCCATCCTCCCGCCCCCCGGCGGCCGGACACCCCTCTGAAACCCGGCCCGACCTCTGGTACTCCTCGCCTGCCTACGCGACGACGCCCCACCCGGCGATCACCCTTCTATCACCCTATCGGCACCCACATCAATGCCGATAGACCCAGAAATTGCACTGCAAGTCGATCCCACGGTCCACAGGCACCCCGTGAAACGGCCGAAACCGCCCCGAAGCGGATTCCAGGTAGTAACGGAAACCCTGGCGTTCCAGCAATCCCACCAACCGGCTCAGAGTTTGCCGACGATACACGACTGAGTGGTACTCTACGAATATGCGGTCGACCTTGGCAAGCTGAGCCTGCGCCTCCTCGAGGACCTCCGTCTCCGCGCCCTCTATGTCCAGCTTGAGGAGGTCCACTCTTCGCAAGTCACGCAGCACCTCGCTCAGCGTCATGATTGGCACGGAAACCAGCCTGCGGTCATCTGCAGGCCTTGGCTCGAGACGCCCCGCGTCAGTCCCCTCGGCCCAGAAACGGGAGGACTCCCTGCCAGCCAACGCGCATTGATGCAGCTCAATCCCTTCCAAATGGCGAGTGTTGTATTGGAGAACCTGGAATATCCTAGGATCAGGTTCAAACGCGATCACACGCGCCCTGGGCCAGCGAGATCGCCACCAGATGGTAGCGGCACCGATGTTGGCCCCCCCATCGATGATGGTGGGCGAGAGGCGGCGACAGGGAAAGGAGTAACACTCGCGAAAATAAATGTCCTGGTACTGTGCTACAAAGGACGCACCGTCCACCAATGCCACGGGAGGGTCCAGCAGGGTTGTGGTGGTTCGTACCCCATGCGGCAATGTCAGCAGACGTGACAGCTCGGCGTCTCGGTCAGCTGGGCCCAATGCGCTCACAGGAGATCCCGAACAGGTGGTCTCGCACCGAGAAGACCAATGGCCCTCTGACCACTAGGTGAAGGGTGAACCGATGGTTCCGCCTAAGAGCATCTGCGCGGTTTGCCGTTGGCTTCAAGCGTGCGTTCCGCCAAGCGCAATACGGGGGCCCGTAGCTCGCCAGTACACTGTTGCCCAGGTTCCGTCGGGAAGGCGAAGGTTCAGCACCTCCCGAAACCGGGCCGCTCGGGCGGTTCGGGCCACATGGGCGTCAGGCACCACCGTGAACGCCGCCGCATGCGACCCCGACTCTGCCACCAAGAAGTTTGGGATTCCGTACTGAGGCGCGAAAAGCTGCTGAACGAAGCTCAGATCCACGCGACTGGGATCGCGGAACACGCCGACGGGCAGAACCGTGCCGTGATGCATCTGGTACTCCAGCTGGACGGTGTTGGTGTTGAACAGGGGCCCCTCGTTCGCAAAGAAAACGATTGGACGATAACCCCTGACCTCTGCGTAGTGGGAAAGAAACGTCTCGACCCGCCAGGAAGCCGTCAGCCAAAGGCCGCCGTCTGATGAAGGGGCGGTCGCCCTGGAGCCTTCGAATCCGGTCAGGTATCCCGAGATGACAGAAGACGACGTCGCGACTACGGGCGCAATCGGGCCGGCGCCAAGAGTCAAGGTGAACGCTGGCAGAAATATGAGAGTCTTGGTCGCCACATCCAGTGCAGCGGCCGCGCCCGCAATGGTGGCGACGAACCTGCCTCCTGTCTTGGTTGGGATCCTGGCGAGCGCATAGTGCCAGCCTGCGGCAGCGAGGACAAGTAGAGGAGGGATCAAAGGAAGTTCGAAAGCAGAGCCAGCGTTCGCTGTGCTGCAGAGCGCAACGAGCGCCCCGGCAGCCACAAGGGCGAGGTACGCGCTCGGCGTGACAGCCGGGCCGCGTGGCTGGCGCAACCGAGTGATCCAAGAGGGGCCTGCCACCCAAAGCAAGGCGCAGAGTCCGAGAAAAACCAGTACCGCCAAGACGAGATACAGGTCCTGCGACGTCAAGTAGTTGAGGCGGGACGGCAGTGATCCCAAGAGGGGAAGAGTAAAGGCTCGTTCATAGGCGGTTTGGTGCCCTCCATATCCATACTTGGTCAGGTACTCAAGCACATATTGCCACTGGGCTGAGTACCAAATTGCGCCAACCGCCGACCCCACGGCCGGGACCAGAAAAAATCGGCGGATGCGCTGCCAGCGGCCCTCTGCCTCTAGCAGGACTGCGAAGACGCCCACCGCCCAAAGCACCAAGATGAAAGCAACCATCATCGTCCGAGAAAGAACCGTCAAGCCGCTGAAAAGGCCCGCAAGTATGAGCAGGCCGCGGTTTCGACCGTTCTTTGCCGCGATCTGGGCCGCGACGGCCGCTGCAAACGTCGCCGTAGCAGCCTCTGCGAACATGAAGTTCCGGGACTGATCTAGCACACCGGGGCTGCATGCAATCAGCAGGGCTGTGAGCACAGACCACCACCGTGGCAGGATGGTCCGCGCCAGCGCGTATGATGCGATTACGGCCGCCACATAGAAGACCTGTAGGCTGATCAGCAGCTTCAACAGGTCTGTGTGGACTAAGGGATAGGCCAGACTCGCGACAACTGGAACAAGTGGCGCCTGGATGTCGGGGGTCCGTATTGCAGACAACAGCCCAGCTGCACCCCCGTGAACCAAGTGCTGGCCGTCACGGATGGCGCGCTGGAGATACCCCGCCTCATCGATTGAGTAGGGCAAGCCGCGCCGCACCGTCCAAATCCACCAACCGTTGGCAGCTGCAAGAGCCAGGGCGCCCGACGCCAGCACCGCTTCCGGAAGCCACGGAATCCGCGAAAGCGTGCTGCGACCGTGGTCCGGCTCGCTAGCAGCCCCTGAAGCGGGCCGCGAATCAGCGTCGCCTACGATCACAGTCCGAGCAGCCTCCGATAGGCTTCAGCATAGCCGGACGAATCGTGACTCTGGCAAACCCATTCCTGGGCCTTCTGACCCATCTGATCTAGTTCAGCAGCTGGCGCCGTGGCGGCACGGGTTATCAGGGCCTCGACTGTCGAGAATCGACTGGGCGAGGTGAGGAAGCCCGTCCGCCCATCAGTCACCAGCTCGCCGACGCCGAAGACGTCCGTCGCGGCGATTGGTAACCCGAACGACATCGCCTCCAACATCGAACGAGGCATTGACTCGATATCAGCCACACTGACCAGGAGGTCGCTAGCGCGATACCACCGGTACGGCAAGCGCGCCACGGGGACGACCAGAACTCTATCCGCGATACCTCGCCAAGCTATGAAGCGTTTGAGCTCTGTGCTATATGGGGTGTCCAGGTCTCCCACGAGGGCCAGTAAGCTCCGCTCACGGGCGTCCGTAGAACTTCGAGCAAAAGCTTCCGCGAGTACGATTTGTCCCTTTCGCGGCTCAATCGTGCCGAGACAGAGGATGATTCGCAGGTCTTCCGGTAGATTGAGGCCCCGTCGCGCGGCGGAACGGCTGACGCGACTGCGATACGTGTGAATTCTCCGATTGTCGATGCCGTATGGCACCACCATGCTGTGAGCGGGAGCCACCCATTGCTCAAGAAGGCGGCGGGTCGCTTCAGCCTCGAATATGACCTTGTCGGCTGCAGCGAGGGCCTCCTCGGCGCGGTACCGGACATAGGGATGCAGGAAGTTCTCGGGGTAGGCTGCTGCCCAGAATTGCGCGAGGGGGTAACTCTCGTGCACGGCCCAGAACACCGGAAGGTGCAGTCTAAGTCCGATGTCTGCACCGATGAAGGCGCCCAGGGTGTTGGCCAAGACGTGGGAGAAGTGGCCCCTCTGGGCCAGCGCCATGAGCTCAGCGACTCTGCCCTCATATTCGTCCACGCTTGCCGATGGGTACCCGCAGGTGATGTGCACCTGCACAT
>DAHVDN010000097.1 GCA_027313505.1 Candidatus Dormiibacterota bacterium | reverse complement strand
TGCGGCTCTCGATGTGGCCACCGGCAAAGTGATCGGTGATCTACACCGTCGGCACCGGAGTGTGGAGTTCCTGCAGTTCCTGCAGCATGTGGACTGCGAGGTGCCCACCCAGTTCGATGTCCATGTGGTGCTGGACAACTATGCGACTCACAAGACCCCCACGGTGCAACGGTGGTTGGTGCAACACCCACGCTTCCACCTGCATTTCACCCCGACCTATTCCTCCTGGATCAATCAGGTAGAGCGCTGGTTCGGACTCCTTACCGAGCGGCAGATCCGCCGCGGCACACACCGCAGCGTGCGAGCCTTGGAGACCGCCATCAGGCTCTACCTCAAAGCCAACAACGACGACCCCAGACCCTTCACCTGGGTCAAGACTGCCGACGAGATCCTCGACAGTATCCAGCGTTTTTGTTTACGGATCTCTGAGACGGGACACTAGCTTGTGGCCAGGGCGGCGAGTGGAGTTACGCAAGCTCAAGCTGGACGCCACCTACGGAACCCAAACTAACGTGTCCCCGGTGCGCCAGGTACCTTCAGTTGGTGGCAAGTTGGGAAGCTGGGTCAGTGTCAAGAGAAGTTCATCGAGCCGCGAGCCTGGCGGTGAGGGGGTTGGTGAGGAGTTGCTGGCTGTCGCCTGAGAGCTGGGCCATGGAGGTCTGGGAGAAGTGGCGCTGATGCCGTCCAGCCACTCGTCGTGCGGCTCTTGGAGGACCCCGGCGCCTGTATCCTCATCCAGCGGTGCCGCCTACACCCCGGAGCGGCTCCGTCACGACATGGCCCGCAGAGGCTGGGCGAACTGTGACCTCGCCCGCGCCGCTGGGATCAGTGCGCCCACGGTCACAGCGGCTCTGAGACCGGGGTTCCGCAGCAAATCGGGGGTGGCGGGCGCAGAGAGGCGCATTTTGACTTCGAGGGGTGGGGCGAAGGCGTGTTTTGGGCGCAAAAGCGTAGGCACACGAGTGGGTGCTGTTGGCACTTGACTAGAGCGAGGGTCATTGCTAGTATCGTAGGCAATGTATCTGCGCGAGACCAAGCGCACCAACCGCGATGGCCGCACCGTCAGCTATCTCCAGCTGGCCCACAATCACCGCGACCCCAAGACGGGCGTGCCCAAAGCCGAGATGATCCACAGCTTCGGTCGAGCCGACCGTGTCGACCGTGAGGGACTGGCTCGACTGGTGCGCAGCATCAGCCGCTTCCTGGAGCCTGGGGAGGCCGTGGCCGCCCGCACCACCGGCGAGGTGGAGGTGGTCGACTCCCGCCCCCTGGGCGGTGCCTTGGTGCTGAACCACCTCTGGCACCAGCTGGGGATCGACCAGGGTCTGAAGCGACTCCTGGTCGGCAGGAAGCTCGACCCCCGAGTGGAGCGAGTGCTCTTCGCCCTGGTGGCCAACCGGGCTCTGGAGCCGCTCTCCAAGCTGGCCGGCACCCAGTGGGTGCGGGAGCGGGTCTTCATCCCCGGGTTGGCTGAGGTCGACGAAGACAGCTGCTACCGGGCCATGGACTTCTTGCTGGAGTGCGAGGAGGAGCTGGCCAAGGCGGTCTACTTCAGCACCGCGGAACTGCTCGATCTCAATGTCGACCTCATCTTCTTCGACGGCTCGAGCACCTATTGGGAGACCGACCAGGAGGATCCCGACCAGGTCGATGAGGATGGCGAGGTGGTGCAGCTTGGCTTCCGTGCCTATGGGCACAGCAAGGACCACCGGCCCGACCTTCCCCAGGTCCTGATCGGGATGGCGGTGACCAGGGAGGGGATCCCGATTCGGGTGTGGAGCTGGCCGGGGAACACCGGGGAGTCCCCGCTGCTGCGCCAGGTGCGGGATGACCTGCAGGGCTGGCAGCTGGGGCGAGTGGTCTGGGTGGCCGACCGCGGCTTCAGCTCTAAGGCCAACCGAGACGACCTGCAGCAGGACGAGGAGAACTACATCATCGGGGAGAAGCTGCGGGGGGGCTCCAAAGAGGCTGCCCGGGCGCTGTCCTGGCCGGGGCGCTACCACCAGGTGGCGGAGAACCTGCAGGTCAAGGAGGTGGTGCTGGAAGATGACCGCTTCGTGATCTGCTACAACCCCGAGCAGGCGGTGCGCGATGCCGCGGTGCGGGAGCGGCTGCTGCAGCGGCTGGAAGAGGAGCTTGCCCACAGCGACCAGCTCCCCGTGGAGGGGCGCTCCGAGCTGCTGGGCAAGCTCAAGACCAAACCGGGACTCGGCCGGCTGCTGCGGGTGACCAAGGGTGGGCTGCTGCGGATCGACCGGGCGGCGGTGGCCCAAGAGACCCACCTGGATGGCAAGTACTTGGTGCGCAGCTCCGATCCCACCCTGACCGCCGATGAGATCGCCCTGGGATACAAGCAGTTGCTGCAGGTGGAGCGCGGGTGGCGGGATATGAAGACCACCCTGGATCTGCGCCCGGTGTACCACCGCAAGGAGGACCGGATCCGGGCCCACATCGTGCTCTGCTGGCTGGCCCTCCTGCTGATCCGGGTGGCCGAGAACCGGACCCAGGACACCTGGCGCAATCTCCGCCATGAGCTCCAGCGGCTGCACCTGGTGACCCTGGCCACCGACCACGGCACCGTTGCCCAGCGCTCCCTGCTCACCCCGGGCCAGCAAGCCATCCTGCAGCGGCTCGACCTCCCGGAGCCGCCTCGCTTCTACGACTTTCGCCCGGGGCACGCCTGACCCAGCCCCAGTTCAGCTCCCCGGCCTGTAGTCACACGGCCCCTCTTGGCCATTCGCTGATAAACCCAGCATTATTGCGGTCTTTATGCCTTCCGGCCTCCACGGAGCTGCGGAACCCAGGTGAGAGGGCGACCGGTGGCTCCGCAGACGGTCCGGAAGATCGCGACTGCCCTGGCAAGGGCGACGGTGGTGGAAGGCATTGACTCGATCATCTGAGTCTTGCTGGCTGGCCCACGAGGCGCCGCTGCTGCCTCGGCGACCTGGGCCACTCCGAAGGGTCGCGCCGAGCCCTACGTCGAGGGGTTGGCGCTATCGGGGCGCGCTGCCAGGGAGTACTTCGCTGGTTTGCACCCCAACGGTGGCGCTCGGCTCCGGTGCCGACCAGCCCCTGGCAGAGCGAAAGTTCGTCGCCGCTCGGGCCTTCTCGGGCAGGCAGGACCCAAGGTCTGGATCGGGTGGTCGTGCTCAGATCCCGTAGGTCGGACCCAGCCCTACCACTCAGTGAAGTCGGTTCCTCAGTCGAGGATCAAACTGCTCCGCCGCTACTCGTTATGGCTCAACGCCTGACGAGCGAGCTGCTCGCGGAACTCCTCACGACTTGGAGGGCTGAAGCCCTTCTCCATGACTCCGATGAGCTGCCGCACCTTCTCACGGCGCGCCAAGGCTTGCTGGACCTGGGCCGGGGTAAGCGTGACCTGACCCTGCTCGGCGTGCGACTCCGTAGGGGTTGGGGTCGGACGATTGGGTGCCATGTCTACCGCAGTGTACCCGAGATCCCGGTCCCGTACCCCAGCGCCAGTAGTGCCGCTCCGAAGACCAACAGACGCAGGGTCAACGTGAGGTAGGCCAGCTTCACTCCCCGCACCGTTTGATTCTCTGTGAAGGCGATGGCCATGCCCTCGATCTCCGATCCCAGGATCAGGTTTGAGCTGTCGTCGATGGACGCCGGGAACAGGCCCGCGGGCGAGGGCACGGCCTCCACGTGCCGCGGGCGGTACCCGGCTATCCCTGTGACGAGACCTATCACGAGAAGCAGGAGCCCGGTGGCGAAGAACCCGTGGGCGAGACTGCTCGTACCGAGTGAGCTGGCACCGGCAAGTCCCAGGCCGAGCAGGACGCCAATGGTCGTGATTAGGAGGGACACCTTCTGGTCGAACCCGGTCAGCTCCTGGTACTGGAATCCCATCCCCACTGCCATTTCGCGGTGCAGGGTGGCCACCTGCTCGCCGGGCTTCGTCTCCCAGTCGATGGGCAGGGCAAGCGGCGCTTCGCTGCGAGCGGCGGCCGTGGTGTGATAGGGCCATCCGCCCGTTGCCCACCGGACCATCGACATCAGGCGATCCCGCAACTCAATTCCTTTGTCCGACCGAGGACCGGTCCCGAGGCGTCACAGGGCGGCGCCACAACTGCGGCTCGTCAGGAGCATAGGTGCCTCGGCCGCCTACCTACTAAGGCGAGCGTAAGTAAGGCGACCTTTGGTAGACTTGGGGGATGGACCGGAGTCGCGATGGGCGGGCACTTTCCCATGCCACCCTGGCGGAGATTCGTCAGCGTGCGGTAGAGCGAGTGGTCTGGGATGGGGAGAGCCCGGAGCTGGTCATCAAGGCTCTTGGTTTCCACCGCTCGGTGATCTATGAATGGCTGGGCCGGTTTCGCAAGGGCGGAATGGCGTCCTTGGAGGCCCAACCGGTGCCGGGACGGCCCAGCAAGCTCGGTCCCAAGGAGATGCAGCGGCTGGTGCGCACCATCACCAGCAAGAACCCCTTGCAGCTGCGCTTCCCATTTGCGCTCTGGACGCGCGCGATGATTCAGGAGTTGATCTGGCGCGAATTTGGGGTCAGCCTCAGTGAGTCCGCGGTGGGCAGGATGTTGCGACGTTTGGGATTGAGTCCCCAGCGACCGCTGTTCCGGGCCTACCAGCAGGATCCGGCGGCGGTGCAGAGGTGGCGGGAGGAGGAGTACCCGGCCATCCAGAAGCTGGCCAAGCGGGAAGGAGCGGTGATCTACTTCGGAGATGAAGCCGGGATCCGCTCCGACCACCACAGCGGTGCCAGCTGGGCACCGCGAGGCGAGGCTCCGGTCGTCCGCACCACTGGCAGCCGCTTCGGGATGAACCTGATCTCAGCGGTCTCCGCCAAGGGGCAGCTCCGCTTCATGGTGACCCCGCAACGGATGACCGCCACGGTCTTTCTGGACTTCTTGCGCCGGCTCATTCACAACCAAGATCGGCCCGTGTTCCTGATCGTGGACAACCACCCGACCCACAAGGCCCGCATGGTCAAGGACTTCATCGAGCAGACCAACGGCCAGCTCCGGCTGTTCTACCTGCCGCCCTACTCCCCGGAACTCAACCCCGACGGATGGGTGTGGCGGCATGTGAAGAACCACCGAGTTGGTCGTCACGTGGTCACGGACCCCGCCCAGTTCCAAAGCCTTGTTCTCAGTTCCCTGCGCCGACTGCAGAAGCTCCCGGACACCATCCGCCGCTTCTTCTATGCCCCTGACCTCCGCTACATCCTCTAACGTGTCGGCTTACCAACGCTCGGATTAGTAAAATGACGGACATCCTTCTCAGTGCCGGTCTCTGGCTCGACGGGTCCGCCTGGGACGGTGTCGTTCCACCCCTCCGGGACCTGGGTCACCGACCCGTCGCGCTCTCTCTCCCAGGACAGGGAGCACCGCCCGAGCTGGCCGACCTCTTGCACCGTGTCGCCAGTGCGTGAGAGTGGCCGATCGGCAGCAGCGACCCATGGGTCCTACACGATTGCCCGGCTCGAAGCAGCCACCTGGGACGCATTCGCCGACCTCGTGGAGCGCAACAACGGCATCTACGGCGGGTGCTGGTGCGCTCCCAACCACGTCGAGTACCGACGTGGCGTGAGCGATCCGCGAACGCTCAAAGAGCAGCTCGTCCGAGAGGGTCGGGCGCAGGCCGCGCTGGCTATCGACGCGTACGGTAAGGTCCAGGGCTGGTGCCAATACGGCAGTCCGGACGAGCTTCACCTGAAGCACGCCCGCGAGTATGCGAAAGATCCGCCACCCGAGGCGAGGTGGCGGATCGCCTGCATCTTTGTCGACAAGCACCATCGTGCACTGGGAGTCGCCCGAGCCGCGCTTGAGGGCGCGCTCTCTGAGATCGCGGCTGAAGGTGGCGGGCTAGTC
>DAHVDN010000096.1 GCA_027313505.1 Candidatus Dormiibacterota bacterium | reverse complement strand
ACGGAGATCTGATGGCCCATCAGGGCGGCGCTTACGGTGGGCTCGCTCAGGCCAGCTTCCCGGGCCAGATCGGAGGAATGCCAGCCTCGGCGGATCAGCTCGCGCCGCAGCCGAGCGCCGTCAACGGTGATGCCCATTGTCGACACCTTTCCGATTGGCCGCCGAAGCGAGAGTCTTAGCCATGTTGCCGAGGGCGTTGCCCTGCCTCCGTCGACCGGATTGCGTTGCTGCATCCGGCCCGTTTGAACTATTTTCACCGTACGCTCATAGCGGCGACCTGCACGTGTTGCGACTGCCTTGTAACCGGATTATCAGTTGACTTGTCACCGTTTGGCCGACTATTCGCGAGCAAGCGGTCGATTACTGAGTGGCAGATGTGGGCAAGGCTGGACGCACGGACCGGAAGACCCGGCCTGTATTGGCTTCTGGAAGCGAACCGCTCAGGCCGGTCGGTCGGCTACCAGGCTGTAGAGCATTGGTACGGGTTCACCGCCGAGGCGGAGCCGATACTGTCCGTCCGGCTCCCGGCCTGCGAGGTCACCTCGGTAGTCTCGTGACTCATCCGTGCGCTCCGCCAGCCAGCGCATCACGAGGACTGCGTCGATTGCAGCCGTAACCACCTCGCCCAGGCTGTGGGCGTACTGGACCGTCTTGGTGGCCTGGATCCTGGCGGCCCGGTCGGTGTAGCTGCCCGGGTTGTCAAACACATGCGGTCCATCGAAGCAGTAGGGAAAGTCAAGCACCAGGGGGTCGGTGGTGTCGATCATGGCCTGGAAGGGATGCGTCTCGACGAGCACCAGGCTGCCGCCCGGTCGCAGGAGGTCATGGACCGCCGTCATCCAGGCGTCGATGTCGCCGATCCAGCACAGCGCCCCGATGGTGGCGTAGGCGAGGTCAAATCGCCCGAGGAGGTTTGAGGGAGGGTGGCAGACGTCAACCTCGACCAGGGAAAGGTCGACCCGGCAGCGCTCGGCGAGCGCAGCGGCCTTGGCCAGGGAGACGGGGGAGAAGTCCAGGCCGGTGACGTGGGCGCCAGCCCGGGCCAGGCTGATGGAGTCGAAGCCGAGGTGGCACTGCAGGTGGATCACCTCCAGACCTCCCACCTCGCCGACCGCCCGACGAAGGGCCTCCTCCTCAACTTGAGTGAGCGAGGACGCCCCGGCCACTAGAGCCTCCGAATCGTAGAACCTGTCCTGGCCGTGTACCCGTGCCCGGTCGTGCCAGTTCCGTCGGTTCAAGTCGAGTGGCTCGATGGTCACAGGGCGACTCTACTGAATCCTGCCCCCCAGATTCGCAGCCCACCATCGGGTCCGGCGGTGCCCCACAGCCGTTCTGCGGGCGCGTATAATCAGCGTCGGACGCGGTTGAGCAGCTGGTCACGAGTCGGTGACTATGGCTCCCAGGAGGCGTTCACGGGTGTCCAATGGACTATATAGCTTGTTTGGACACCGTACCGATGGATTTTGCCACCTCTGTTTTCGCATCTTTCGAGATGAAACCCGCCGCCCCTGCTTGCTGTCGATTGGACAGCCCTTGCCCCCGCACCCCACCCGCACATCGTGATACTTGTTCGACTGGGGTGCGGGAGCAGATGCATGTCAGTGGAAAGCAAGGGCGGCGGGATAGACAGTTGGATTGTCTGGCAAGGGAGATAGAAGAACGATTTGGGTTGTCAGAAGACAGAGTTGATAAGAATGGAGAGGCGAGAGGTTCTCTGTGGAGGCTGATTCGAAAGGAGTCTGGGAGTAACCGAAGAAGCCTGGGGAGTCGTGCTGGAGAGGTTGATAGCGGGCTTCAGATTGGCGAGGGTCCATGGGCTAGAGCGATTGCCAACCGGGTGATGCTCAGTGGTGCCAGTGGCCGGGGATCCGTAAAGATTGGAGCCAGGTCATGAGCCAGGTTCCGGGGCCACAGGTCACGCCCAGAGACATTGAGATTCTTACCTGGATTGGGCGGCATGGCCTGGTGACCCCCGATCAGGTCAGCGCCCGATTCTTCTCCCGGGACGGCGGATCGCTCGGCCAGTGGGCCTCGTACCGCCGCCTACGGAAACTGGAACAGCTGCACCTCCTAAGGCGGGACGCCACCTTCTGGCGGTACCCGACGGTGCTCCGCCTCACCACCTCTGGAATCCGCGTGGCAGACCTTGACCTGAGTCCAGCCCATCTGGTCCTGGCCGAGGTTCGGCACTCGCTCGGGCTTGTTGACCTGACCGAGAAACTCCTGGCCGACAACGCCGGGGCCACGCTGGTCACGGAGCGAGAGATCCGAGCCCTGCGCTTTCGCGAGCTGGCGGAGAAGACGCGCCGGCCAGGCTTCGGTCGGATCCCGGACGGCATCCTACACCTGGCCAACGGCAAGACGGTGGCGGTCGAGCTGGACCTCACCTCGAAGCGCCAGCGCGACATTGAGCGGATCATCACCGGGTACAAGCAGGAGCACTACGACATCGTGTGGTGGTTCGTCCGGCCGACCCTCATGGAGAGGTTGCGATCCGTCGTTCGGTCCAATCAGGCGGACGACTTTATCGACGTGAGGCGCTGGGACGGGCCACTCGCCGGTCCCTCTCCACATGACCGCCGCGTGCCTCGCCTCGGCCCCAGCCTCAGCTAACCGCACGCCGGAACCGCTTCCAGTGTGGTGCGCCGCCCAGTCCGAGTGATTCGGTTTGGTAGCAAGTTTGTGACAGCAGGGTGGACTGCGCCGTCGCAGAGGAGACTGGACCTATGAAGACCGGCTGAGGATCGTATCCTCGACCGGGGCATTGCGGCGATGTGCCGCTCGGAACATCGGCATGAGCACTCGGAACCTACCACGGCCAACCCAGGCCAACAACCTTGACAGCGCCAACGCTGCCACGTTCCTTTTGCTTGCCATATGCTTGGCGCTTCTGCTGCCGGGCGCCATCGTTGGTTGCGTTGTCGCGTTTCTCTTATGGAAAGCGCTTCGCCCGCCAGTTGCGGAGCGGTGGCTCGTAGCCGGGCTCGGTTCCGTCACAGTTGTGGCACTGCGCGCCCACCTGATGGTCGCCTGGCCCGTGCGACTTGTGCTTGGTGCCCTTACTCCACAGGCAGGGACACCTGTGATGCTCGCGTCTGTGGTCGGATCCTTGCCGGTAGAGCTGCTGGCTGGCCCGATGCTGTTGGTGCTGATCGAGACCGCGAATGTGTTCTGGAGCCGAACCATCCAGGGCCAGGAGTGGGCACGGTACCACGAGTCGGCCAGTCGGAAGAAGGCCCTGGAGCGCGGGTGGACGGGTCCATCCGGTTCCGGTTCCAGCGAGCCGGGCGTCCCGGTCTCACATCCGGACGGCAAGATTCACCTCGGTGCGGTGGCCACGACCAGGCGGCCGTTTGAGCTGGAAGCTGACGAGCTGTTCCATCACGTCTTTGTGCCGGGAGCATCCGGAAGCGGCAAGACGACCACGCTGGTCCGGCTCGCCGACGGAGCGCTCCACAACGGGTTCGGCGTGGTCATCGTGGATTGCAAAGGCAGCGGTCTCGGCGGAGAGGCTCGCGCACTTGCGGAGCGGCATCGCCTTCCCTTCACAGCGGTCGATGCGAGAGATAGGCGAACCTTCGGCTACAACCCCTGCTCGGGGGATGCGCCCGGTGTCGCCAACAAGCTGATCGGCGCCTTCAACTTCTCGGGGGAGGCGGAGATTTACAAGCAGGTGGCGATGGAGGTTATCCCGGTGATCGTCCGGGCGCTGCTCGCGTCCGGAACCGATGTAAGCCTCGACTCCATCTATGACGCGCTCGGCAAGGGCGGGCTTTCACGACTGGGGCGCCAGGCAGGCGCCGAACAGTATCGGGACCGGCTGATGCAGCTTGAGGACTCGGGAGGGGTGGGGGCCGCCGGGTATGTCGGCCTCCAGAAGCGGCTCGGCGCTTTGATGGAGGGCATCTTCGGTGAGGTGTTCCGCAAGCGGCCCGCACTCGACTGGCGCAAAGAGATGAGCAAGCCGCGCATCACGTACTTGTCGCTCAGCGCGACAGGCGCCAGCGAAGACGTGGAGCTGTTCGGCCGGGTGATCACGCAAGACCTGAAGCAGGTGTGCGATGACCGGATGCGCCAGATCGAGAAGGGGAAGGACCCATTCCCCGTGCTCGTCATCTACGATGAATTCGCCGCCCTTCGGGAGGCGACCCAAATCGTGGATCTCCTCCTGCAGGCCCGGCAGGCACGGATGCCGCTGGTAGTCGCCAGCCAGTTCCTTCCGGTGGAGCCCACGATCCGCAAGCCGGTTCTGTCTGCTGGAATGATCATCGCCCATCGGCTTGAGGCCGAGGACGCCGAACAGGTGGCGGCCCAGTTTGGCACCCATACCACGACCGCCCTCACCGCGCAGGTGGACTACGAAACCGGAACGAGTGAGAAGGGGAGCGTCCGGTTCGTGGAGGAGTACAACATCCACCCCAACGACCTGAAGGCACTGCCTCAGGGCGTGGCAGCAGTGCTTGCCCGAAGGACCAATCGCCGAGAGTTGGTGCGGGTCCAGAAGACAGGCTGAAACCTTGTAAGGAAGGTCGCCATGGTACCGACAGGCGCAAGGACCCAGCAGAACCCACCACCCGGAACCGCCATCGCGCGCAGCCCGGGAGGGGGAGCGGGAATAGCCACCAGATCCCGCGCTCGGGGGGTGAGCAGACGACTCGCCACCCGAGGGCGATCCGGTATCGACGGAGTACCGCCAGAGTACGACGATGGGTTGCAGTGGCTCATGAATGGATGGGCGCGGCACCCGATCGGGGTGACCGTCGCCCTTCTTGCCGGTTGGACAGGTGTCTGGCTCTCCCTCTGGGGGGCCGTGTTCGGGGCACTGGAGGGGCTGCTCATCGCTGTTGGGGTGATCACCAATCCCGGCGTGAGCAGCGCCCTCTTCCATCTTGGCCTTGGACAGTCCGTGACGGCGGTGGGCATAGTGTCGGGGCTCGCCCTGGGAGCCCTTGGCGGCTTTCTGGATGTCTTGAGTGGTCTCTGGTCCTTCCGAACGTCGGAGATCCTCATTCCCTTCCTGGCGGGAGCGGTGATCGCCGGAATGGTCCTGCTCAACGTGGCTGCCTTCGAACGGCTTGGTCTCCGCATTCGCGGGTACCGGCGCCTCAGCCGCGATGAGGTTCGGCGGGTAGCTCCGCTGGTAAAGCAGGTGGCTGACGCCATGGAGCTGCCCGCTTTGCCACGCTTTGCCATGGCAGATACGGTGGTTCCCAACGCCTGGACCCATATGCGGACCGTAGTCCTGTCCAGCGGGCTCCTGGACTCCCTTCGTGACGATGAACTGCAGGGCGTACTGGCACACGAACTGCACCACTGGAGCCAGGGGGACGCGGTCGGCCTTCGTCTGGTATGGGTGGGTGCCCTTCCGCTCGCCCTGATCTATGACTTTGGGCTCTGGCTTGCCGGGAGCACACGCTCCCCCGTCAGCCCGGAGACGTTCGGGATCCAGCTGCCTCAGGGGCTGCTGGCGATAGCCGGATGGCTCATTGCCTGGCCCGCCTGGGTGATGACCAAGTTCGTTATCGTTCCGGTGGTGGCGGCCAGCCAGCGGCGCTATGAGTACCAGGCAGACGCAGCGGCGGGAGAGATCGGGCTGGCGATTGCACTCTCATCGGCTCTGCGCAAGATGGGAGCCTTCGAGACCGGGCGCACAGGTTGGGAGCAGGCGATAGCCGCGACGCATCCCCCGGTCGAGCTACGGTTAGAGGCACTCCAGCTGCCACGGCCGGACGACGCCGAATACCAGGAGACCGAGTTAGGCGGTCCGACGGCTTCGGAACTGCGGCGGATTTACCTCTTCTGGAGGCGGAGCTAACGTTCAGTGAACCCCGACCGACTGGGCTAGCTGGCACGGTGGGCATGCCAGCCCACCGCCGCGAGCGCCAGTGGAAACCCTATCCACAGCGCGCCAACCACTGCCCGATCGGCCGGGAACGAGGCCAGAGACGTAGCACCAACAAGCGCCCATTCTGACCCGATGATTCCCTCTTCAAGGGA
>DAHVDN010000095.1 GCA_027313505.1 Candidatus Dormiibacterota bacterium | reverse complement strand
TCCCGGACACCGTCCGGGGCTTCTTCGGCGACCCCCAGCTCGCCTACATCACCCAAGCCGCTGCTTGTGCGGCTCCGTCCAGAAACTTACAAGCGGCTTAGTACCTCAGGTCGTGATCACCCGAGAGTTCGCTGCGCCAGTGGACCTCGTGTTCCGAGCCTACACCGATCCGCAGTTGCTGGTTCAGTGGTTGGGGCCCCATGACCTGACCATGACAATCGACCGCTACGACCCAGTTGATGGAGGTAAGTGGCGGTATATCCAGCACGATCCCCAGGGCATCGAGCACGGCTTCCACGGACTCTTCCACGGCGATCCTTCGCCGGCGCGGATCGTCCAGACCTTCGAGTACGAGCGGGTCCCCGGGCACGTCAAGCTCGACACCACCACCTTCGCGGCTCAGGGCCACCGAACCGTGGTCCGCACCGTTTCAAGCTTCGCTAGCGTCGAGGATCGGGACGGGATGATCGCGTCGGGGATGGAGCGGGGGGCGGTCGACTCGGCCGACCGCCTCGATTCGCTCTTGGCGACTCTGCAAGACAGCTGATTCATCAACACAGATACACCCTAGGAGAGAACCGATGAACGCATCTGAACTAGGCGCCCTTGCCGTGCGAAGCGCCGTCAACTGGTCAAGGCTCGTGTGGAGTCTGCGGATTTTGTTAGCGGCGATCTTCCTCTTGACCGCCATACCGAAGTTGGCGGCCGTACCAGTATCCGTCTCGATGTTCCACCAGATCGGCCTCGGCCTCTGGTTCATGTACTTCGTCGGTGCAGTGGAACTCGCTGGCGCCGTCGGCCTGCTCGTTCCGCGGCTCGCCGGAGTGGCTGCCGTCGGGCTCTGCGCTGACATGCTCGGCGCATCGATCGTTAACGTGGCGATTCTTCACAGCGGCGCGGTGGTACTGACGGTGGTCCTGTTCGCGGTCTGTGGCTTCGTGGCCCTCAGTCACCGAAGCACCATCTCGACACTTGCACACCAGGCTCGATCATGATCTGAAGGTCCACGGTCAATGTGGTCTCCAGCGAAGCTGTATGAGCGACGCTCTAAAGGTGATGCCCTCCTTGGTGGGAATCGTGGTCGTCAACACCCACAGTTTCCCTTACCAGGAGGGCATTTCCGCAACTGGACGCGCCTACTCAGCCACCCCTTGATGAAATATCGAGGCAAGTGCTGAGCCCATTTCCGCAGCTACACCCGGCTACTCAGCTGCCCCTTGATGAAATACCGAGACTATGTGGCCCCGCCGGCCAGCTCTCCCAGACTTCCAAGCCGACCCCCGCCCAGACCCAATTCTTTGAGGCTCCCGAGGTGCCAGCTCCAATTCGGGTCCGGGCGGCTTCGAGGTCACGCCAGCCTGCAGCCGTATGTGCAGGGAGCGCCAAGAGCATGGGCGCACGCTGGCTTCCGCGTCAGCCTCGTTCAGTGCATTCAAGGTTCTCCCATCCAAGTGCCCCTCTTCACAGAGGTCGATGCGAACTCGGGTCACACGCCACGGTTCTCCTCGGCGGAGCGAAGTCAAAGCCCGGCCGGCTCGCCCCTCCGGTGCTTGGGCCGATGCGGCTCCCAGCGAAACAGCACTACCGCGGCGAGCAGTCCGCCCCCCGCCCACCCTGCCAAAACGCCAAGGTCGTGGCCTGGGATGAATGGTGCGCCTGGTCCATGCCGAACCGCTCCGGTCACGGCGTCAAGCAATGGTTGGGCGGGAAGGTAGGTGGCCAGTGTGGACAGCCAGTGCGGCTCGACTATGGAGAACAGCACTCCCGATATGATGACCACCGGAAAGTAAGTGAGTGTGAGTAGTGGGAATGCCGCCTCCACCGAAGGGATGAGGCTGCTGAAGGCGGTGGCCGTCGCGGCCCAGGCTAGCGCGCCTAGGACGCAGGCGACCAGGATGGCGAGGGCAACGGTATAATTGACTTGGACGGCTGACCCCTCCCCAAAGTGGGGTCCCCATAGCACGACCGCTGCCAAGACGGTGACCATCCCAGCCAGGGTAGCGGCCAAGGCTGTAGCGAGGATCCGGCCGACGAAGTAGCACCACCTCGGAAGTGGGGTGGACCGCCAACGCTTCAGCACGCCAGCCTCTCGAGCAGCGACGAGTTGCAGGCCGTAGGTGCTCCAAGCGGTGATCGTGAGGCCGAATACTGCGTATCCAGCGACGTTGGGGTGGCTGTGCGTACCCGTGCCTTTGGAAGCCAACATGAGGATGACCGGGAGTCCGACGCCCACAGCGATTGCGCGGCCACTGGAGAATAGGAGCTGCAGCTGATAGCGAATCTGCGCAAGGAGCAGCGATCCCAAGCTGGGAAGCCGGCCGCCCACGGGGGATTCTCTCGCATTGACGGGGCTGCCCAGCCGGCGGTGTGCCGACGGCTCGGGGTCGGGGCGGTTGGAGGCGGCGCCTTTAGACTCTGTCATCAGCGGGTGACCCCCTGGGTAAGCGGCCCGCCGATGGCAACCAAGTATGCCTCTTCGAGGCTCGGCGGCCCAACTTCCAACCCCTTCAGGTCGAGGTGACGGTCCCCAGCCCAGGTCAATAGGTCACGGAGTGTCGTCGTTATGTCGGCGTTCCGGATGACTAGAGTGCGGCCATCTGGTTCCAGGTACCGAGCCCAACCGGCAGGCAGGTTCGCCGCCGTGGTCCGGTCAGGTAGAGGACACGTGATGCGCGGAGGGCCACCATCGCTGCGCATTTTCTGCGGGGTGGTATCCGCGACCATCCGCCCCCCCGCCAGCACTATCAACCGGTCAGCCAGGTGGTCGGCCTCATCGATGTAGTGCGTGGTGAGCACGACGGTCGTACCGCTGGACCTCACGTTCTCGACATCGCTCCAGGTGCGTCGTCGCGCCTCAGGGTCGAGACCAGTCGTCGGCTCATCCAAGAACAGTACCTCGGGCCGGCCGATCACCCCGATCGCGAGGTCGACTCGCCGACGCTGTCCGCCGGACAGGGCGCCGACGCGGGTCTGGGCATCGCCGACCAGGCTCACCATCTCCAGCACTTCGGAGACGCGCCGCGGATCCGGATACAGGTGCCCAAAAAGGCTGAGGGTATCGCGAACTGTGAGCTGAGCATCCAGGCTGGTCGCCTGCTGTACGAGACCGATGCGCGCGCGCCAAGCCCGGTCGCCACGATGGGGGGTGGCGTCGAGTACTCGGATAGTGCCGGATGTCGGTGAGCTGAATCCTTCAAGCATCTCCAAGGTAGTGGTCTTTCCGGCCCCGTTGGGCCCCAGCACCGCAAGGACCTGGCCCGCCGGGACCTCGAAACTAAGGTCGTCGACCGCAACGTAGGACCCGAAGCGCTTTGTCAGGCGTTCGACTGCCACCGTGCTCATGACTGGGGAATGTCCTGGTGATCGGAGACGGGAGCGCCATCGTGACGAGCTCGGCTGACCAACCCGAACAGGCCCCACACGACTAGCACGCCGGCAGCGAGTAGGAGTATCCGTGTCAAAATGAATAGCCCGACAACGCCGAACACCACACCCAGCGCGATGTGAATCAGTGGCCCGTACCGGGCGCGTAGTCGGGGCGGAAGGAAGAACGTCAACATGATGGCTCCTTTACTGTGGCCGTTGGACGGGACCTCTGGTTGGGTCCGACGCCCCAATCGTCCGTTGCGCCAATCCCGCTGCGCATCGGCGCGAGGATGGCATTTGTCCTGCCGCAGACCTCTAACCCCAGTTGGACGAACCTCCGACGTTGGTTGGACGACGTACCTCCACCCTGAGGGCGATGTGGGCCGCTGCGAAAGGTCGTACCGTTGTTGGGGTGAGCGCCGAGGACTCGACCACCTTGACCTTGGCCAGGCTCCGCGAGTCGCGAGCAAGGCAGGCTGCGGTCCAACGCTGGCTGCGGCTGCTTGCACCGGTCGTGCTGGTCCTTCTCGCGCTGACCGCCGTTCGGGCTCGCCCGGGTCCCTCGCTATCGGGCCGGGGTCTCGCCACGTCGGCCGCGCTACTCGGGTTCGCTCTGGGCGCTGTGGGGGTATTTGGGACTCTAAGACGGGTAGGTTATTTCCACTTCGCATTCGTTGGGCTCATGGCGGTCAGCTCGGCGGTACTCATGTGGTTACAGCCAAGTGGGCCAGGCTCAGTCGGCGTGTTTCTGAGTGCGCTCCTTGTGTCCTTGCGCCTGCCGAGTCGAGCGGGGGTCCCACTGTCCGTAGGCTCCTTCCTCGGCGTGGCCGGAATTGCTGTGGCCACCGGGCGGGGCCCGGGCGTCGCCCTCCTGACAGTCCTCGGCGCCTTCGTCGGGATGGGGTACCTGGCTAACCAGCTAGGCGAGGCGAACAACCAGGCTGAGCAGCTTCTCATCCAACTCGAGCAAAGCCGTTCAGCCGAGGCACGTGCGGCGGGGTTGGCCGAACGCCAGCGCCTCGCCCGGGAGATGCACGACGTTCTTGCCCACTCCCTCTCGGGGCTGACCCTGCAGCTGGAGGGTGCCCGGATGCTGGCCGCCGGGGAGGGAGCCGATCCCCGTCTCCTGGACGTACTCGAGCGAGCCCACCAGCTTAGCCGAACGGGCCTCGATGAAGCTCGCCGAGCAATCGGTATGCTTCGGGACCAGGAGCTACCCGGCCCCGAACGCCTCGCCGGACTGGCCGCGCAGTTCCAGTTGGACCGGAACATACCGTGCCACTTCGCGGTCCATGGCAACCAGTGTGCGGTCGGACCGCAGGTGAGCCTGGCGCTATACCGGGTGGCGCAGGAGGCTTTGACCAACATCGCCAAACACTCCCAGGCCGAACGGGTCGAGCTGATCCTAGCTTATGAGCCTAACTCGGTCAGGGTCCTCGTCGAAGATTTCTCGAGCCGAAACGGCACGCTGCCAATCGTAGCCAGCGAGCCCGGCGCTGGCTACGGCCTCACGGGCATGCGCGAACGGGCTGAGCTTCTCGGTGGCAAGCTCACCACCGAGGCGAAGCCCGGCGGCTTTCGCGTCGAACTGGAGGTGCCGATATGAACCAGCGGATCCGCGTCCTCATCGCTGATGATCAGCGAGTCGTCCGGGAAGGACTCACCTTGGTGCTTGGGCTGCTGCCCAACGTCGAGGTGGTCGGCGCCGCCGCAGACGGCAGCGAGGCCATCTCGCTTGCGGAGCATCTCCAGCCCGATGTTGTCCTCATGGACCTGCGAATGCCACATTGCGACGGCGTTGAGGCCACGCGAATCCTTCAAAGCCGGCTTCCCGGAACCAAGGTGGTGATCCTCACGACCTACGCCGACGACCGCTCTGTGATCGATGCACTTCAGGCTGGGGCTCACGGCTACCTCACCAAGGACGCCAGTGGAGAGGAGATCAGCCAAGCACTCCGTCAGGTAGTAGCCGAACACGCGACGATCGACCCGGCCGTGCAGCACCACTTGGTCCGGGCCATCGCTACGCAGCCACGTCGGCTAGACGAACCGCATCGCTCTCGCTTCCCCGACGGCATTACTCCACGGGAGGCGCAAGTTCTGTCTCTAATAGCAGCCGGACTTTCGAACTCGGAGATCGCCGCGCGGCTCTTTGTCAGTGAGGGGACGGTCAAGAGCCATATTAACCACCTCTTCGCGAAGATCGACGCACGTGATCGCGCCCAGGCCGTGACCTATGCCTATCAGCACGGGCTGGCCTCAACTCCACAAGAGGAATAGAGCTAAATCGGTGACCGAAACGATACCGGTTCCTCCACAACGTATGAAAGGCGCTGCAAAGAGTTGAGGCCCCTTCCGGAGATCAACGCTTGCACCTTCCCGGTGTTGCAAGCTCGGCTGTCACGACCCCCGCGAAGTGTGGAATGTCCTCGGCACGAGGGACACTTTGAGTACGCGACGGGCGCCACCTTTGAGTTGGCGAATCTCGAAGTCAACGGGGCTGAGGCTTCCGAGGGGGTGATGGGCCCCCGTTTGTCAGTCCAGGGGGACTGGATGCGGCGGGGAATGTAGACGGCTGGTATGTACTCAAGGATTCCGGTCCGGGCGGAAGCTCGGGTGGGCCACGTCTTGCGGTAGGTCAGGATGGACTTCAGGGTGACGACTAAACTCTCGGCTGTGGCGCTGTCCAAACCTGGCGTCTCGCTTCTGAAGTGATGGGAGATAATGGGATGGTCGTCGCAGGCCTCACAATGAGGGCCAGATCATGCTCCGTGGCCGTCCC
>DAHVDN010000094.1 GCA_027313505.1 Candidatus Dormiibacterota bacterium | reverse complement strand
CGTAGCGTCCCGCCAGATCTCCGTGGAGCCTCTCAAGATGATTCCCAGGGGGCGCCCTGAGGTCGTCCAGCTCCCTGGCTGCGTCCATCACCAGCAATGTGTGCAGGGCGGCCAGTTGCCTGACCCAGTCCAGCCGGTGGAGGCGCTGCCGCCTCCCGATCCGCTCCGCATCCTTATAGACGGAGGCAGCTGCCCAGCACCACCTTAGTACAACGTGACGCGTTGTTAAACTGAGGCGGCCGAGCCAACAGGTTGCGCCTGGACGATGATGCGCCCAGATCGGTGTCCCAGCCCCACCCGGCCGCCCATCAAGCGGCCCGGCCCGCGGCGAGGTAGCTGACAGGTTCGCAGGGACAGTCCAGAGGGCTCCGGCTACTACTCTGATGGAGACTCAGCCCACAACCCTCAGTTTGGGGAACCTTGATGCTCTGGTCGGAAGCACCACAACCGGTCCCTACCGGGACGCGGCGGGCTCAAGTCGCCCGTAACAGATGGTCGGTCGGCCTCCCAATGCTCCCCGGGCGGGGTCGAAGCGGACCTCGGGGGAGTGATCGCACAAGATCTCCCTCTGCCATCTCAGCCCTCATCGAGCCCTTCCCGGACTCGTGCCGGAGGGCGATCGTCGTGAGGACTCCGGGCTTTTCGCATGAGTCCGCGAGGGAAATGCTGGTGGTCATACTGGCCAGAACTCTGGAGTCGATGACCAGCACTCCTGGTATCTCACAGCTGGTTCTGAGAGTCGGTACCCGGTCCAGGCTCTGCCGCGAATGGTGAGGGACAAGCCCGAAGATCCGGTGATCTGCGGACCGACTGGCTGGTGCCCGGTCGGAACCCACTGGCAAGCCGTAGTTCGGATCAGTCGTGATCCCCGCCCTTCCCCGGGAACTCAGATGGCCGACACTGACGACGTCGGCACTCTCCAAGGTGGAGTGAAACCGGATTGCCCACTAACCCTTGAGAGTAGCCCCTGAGGTCTCCACGAGCCGGGTCGACCGCACCCAGCCCCGGTGACCACCCCAGTTCGCTCTCCAAGAAAAGTGCGGCGGTAAACTGGCCGCATGACGATGCCGGAGAAGCCGTCTACGGCCATCGGCCTGGTCGCGCTGGTCCTGCTTGGCATTGGGCTCGCCGAATCGAGCGGGAGCTTTGCGAGGGCCGCACGCGAGCCCTTGCCAGCACCTGGGTATGGATCCGTCAGCGGCTATCTCGACGCTTGCTCGGGCCTGCCGCGCCCCCCGCTCGCAAGTCCTTACGGCTTCGGGACTGTCACCATCCTATCTGGACGGATCCGCTGGCTCTCCGCGGGGACCGGCCAGTGGCAGGCGTCCCTTCCGAGGAATGATGTGGCCAAGGAGAGGGTCACGCCACAGTTGCCTTTTCGCTTTGTCCTACGAGCTGGTCGATACGTTCTCATGGGGAACTATGGGCATGGGAGCAACGTCTTCCCGTCTGTCCCGATCGTCATCAAGGCCGGCCGCTCCGTCCGTCTGAACATACCCAATCAGTGCATGTGAGCAAGGATGCCCGGCGGCTGGGCCGACTTGTTCCCAAGCGGCACCCTGCCGGTCTGCATCGAAGCGAACCCCACCTCCGCGTGGGCTGGTCCACGCCAACGCCTCGCCGGCCCCGTTGGTCCCGGGCCACGCGGCAATGCACTTGGAGCGGATTCCCTCCGGTTGGCGGTCGCCGCCGGTGATCAAGGCTCGTGGCCATCACTCAAGGCCAGTCTTCTGGAGCACCCGCAGCTCCCACGCGTAGAAATAGGTGAGTGCCCCTTCCACCCGAGAACTGGGCGCTCCTCCTCCTCCACATTCCACCTTGTCACCATCATTGGCGAATGGCTCACCCGACGCATCGAGGATGACGCACTCCCCCACTGCGCAGGCAGTGTGTTCGGCCCCCAGCCGCACCGGGATGCAGTGTCCCGGCGTTGCTTCGACCAGGAAGTCGCAGCGGTCCTCCACGGCCGCGCGGCGCAGCGTGCCGCTCAGGAGCGCACCAAGCTGCGGGGATCCCTGCAAGCTCAAGGACCGATAGGGCGCGCTCCCTGGACCCCCTGCGTGATCTTCGCGGACAGTGTAGGCGGGCATTGTCTGGTGGACCTCGGCCAACAGTGGAGCGGCAGCGCCGCGAACAGCGCGTTCGTCGGTGCCTGGCTGAACAGTGATCTTGGTCGCCCAGGCATTGTCACTGCGAGTCACTTCCAAAGTCGACCACCTCAGCCCACGGCGACTGAGGCGCTTCGCCAGCATGGGAGCGGCGTCGCGCTCGTCCGGGCCGGGCGGCCACAGTGCCTCCTGGTACTCGCCTAAGGCGCAGCCGAAATCGCCCTCCGGACATTGCCACTCAATCAGGTCCAGACTCCGCCCGGCCACCAAGACCCGTGGGTGGGATGGACACGGCGGAACACCCGCTTCGAGGACCGGATCCAGCACATGCTGTAGTTCCGCTGCGAAAGAGCAAACCGAGTCGACCAGGTCGGAACCATCGAGCACCAGATGGCCGACGGCATCTTCGCCGACCTTCACGCTCACCGTGATCGGGAGCTCACGCGAGTTGACCGACCAAAGGACTCCAGGGATGGCACGGAAACCTATGTCCGCAAAGAGTGCCTCCAACCAGTCGAGGGGCTGACGGGCCACGGGCCCATTCTGGGCGCGTTCGCGGCACACGACAAGGGTGGTTGACCGTGCGCTCTGCCTTGACGCGCAAGTGCTCGCCCCGCTCCCTGCGGGTGGACCCGATCACGAGTGCCTCGACAGGACTGACTCAGTCAGGGCAGAATGGGCTGGCGAGTATGCCCCAAACCTTCACCAATGATGAGCAGTTGGTGGTCGAGGTGCCACCGGAGGTCGCGTCCGGCGATCACCCGGCCATCTGGTACCGCACTGCTGAGAACCCGAATCTCCTGATCGCCATTGATTGGAACGGCCAGAAGACAGGACATCTGGAGGTCATGTCGGAGGGGCGCGTTGGCGCCAGCGCATCGCCGGAGGGAGCACGCCTGCTCCTTTGGAACGCCAGGTCGACGGTCGGGGCTGTCGTGCTCGGCAAGCTGGCCATGGGCGGATGGGCGGGCGACGCACGACACCTCTGCAGCCTTCGTGCACCCAACGGCAACCGGGAGCGTCCCCGATGGACACCTGCCGGTTCCTTCCCTCAGGGCTCAAGTGCCTCGGGCTGGAATCGGTACACATTCCACCCGGTTCCGGCAGCAGTCTTTCTTGAGGAGGTGGCGACGCGGAAACTCCGGAAGGTGGCGGAGGTGGGCTGGCTCCCTGGTCCACCGCCATTGGGAGAGGGGCCGCAGATCTTGTGCTGCAGTGTGCCGCACAACGTGGCGATCGTCGCTGACGCAAGGCCGCCTGTCCCGGTCTCGATGATTCATCGTGTGAACCTCTCCACAGGCGCGGTGGTGCCCGTGTCTTTGGAGGTGGAGGGTCTGATTGACCAGGTGGTCTTCTCCAACGATGGCGCTCTCGCAGCTGTGAGGTCGCTTACTCGGAGGAGCGAGGCAACAGCCGAGCAACTGTTTCCATCCCCGGTCGTCGCCGTCCATGACACGGTCTCGGGAGCTCTCGTGCGGCAGGTGGAGGCTACTGAAGTCCTGGGCTTTTCAGATCGGGGTCAGCGCCTGCTCACCGTCAGCTCGGCGACGGGCGATCCGAGGCTGCGAGTGTTCTCTGTGATCGACTGGGCTTCTGGTGAGGTGCGGTGGACTAACCAGAGCAGCTACGGCAGCTGGTTGACTCGCCCCGGGAGCGACGACGTCATGGTGGCCGATCGCGGCTGGCCTGATATGCCGGCCGAGAATCGAAGCCCTCCCGTGGAGGACCTTTGGTTGATTAGAGGGGATGGTGAGGCGGTCCGGGCAGTGAAAGGTGCGTCTCCTCTCACCGGCTGAGCTGAACATACAGGGCGCACTGCTCGTTTGCCCGTTAGCGCGGTCGCGGTCCCCTGGGATCGCGGGCACGTGGCCCCCGTCGCGCTCACTAGGGCATCCCGTGGCGGACCGGCTAATGGCCCAATGGGGGGTCCCCTCGGCCCGAAGTCGAGGTATGCTCCAACCATGCTTCCCGACCTTGTACGGAGTGGCCCGACGGAGCGGTCACCGTCGGGCTTCGGGTTTTACGTTCACCTGTCCTTGGGAGTGGCCATACTGCTCGGCGGGGGCATAGCTCTCGGCAGTTCGTCGCCTGCCCTTGCCGCCTCTGGTTGCCCCCCACTCTTCGTCGCCAACAGGGCTTCGCCCGCAAACCTGCGGGCGTGCGGGGTAGTCTCCTACCCGATCAAGTCAGTGGTGCTGCTATGGGATGGCGGCACCAAGACCACCTACTCCACGCCGGGTGGATCTACCGCGGTGCTGGTCCCGCCCAAGGGCTTCGATGCGGCCACGGCGTCGGCAGCCGAGCTGGCTCTATACGGGATACCCCCAGAACCTCCATTATCAAGCCCCGCCTATTCAATGTGGTTGCGGATGGTCAACAATGTGCACTGGACCCCCGCGCCCAAGTACCTTCAAGCCATTCCAGGGTTGACGATGGGTGGGGGGATCGACAGTCCTGCCGCCCACTCCAAGGCGGGGTAGGGGACGCTTTTTCAGACTCCCCGAGAGGTCGGAGACTCCTCACGTTTCTTTGATGACGGTGGGGTGGCGTGCGCGATGAGTCGTGCTGGCGACCTGAGGACGGTCCTTGCTATAGCTTTTGATGCTCTGGCGGGGCCTCTGCTCCCGAGCCGGGCCCCTGACTCACTCCGGCCCTGCCCAACCACACCCCAGCTGTCGGCGGCGCCTACCGCTACAGCACCCGGATTACAGTGGCGCTCAACTCTCAGGGCAGCACTGCAGCCCTTGGGAGCAGCTGCGCCAGACCCAGAGGGCCGGCTCCGCGGGGAGCTGGGCGTGGTTCCACCCGCAGAGTTCGAAGCTGCCCATTACCATCATGAGGCTCCAGCTCAGCTGGTTGTTTCACACTAACCCAAGTCTCTACAAAACCCGGGGCGGTTCAGGCGGCGCGGTGGCAGCTGCCGGTACGGGGAACTCTACCATGGAAAGTGCGACATCTTCTTCACGTGATAACGATCTGGTACATTGAGCCACGCCGGTTTGGAGATCGGATAGGTGCTTGGAGTCACTGGCGGTCGTCCAATGAAGATACGGGGCCTCGATCTCAAGAGTCTTGGGCTAGTCAGTCTGGTATTGGCCGCCCTCGCCGGAATCTTCCAAGGGGCGGGGCTCTACAGCGGCATCATCTTTTTTGGGCCGGTCTTATTTTCTCATGCAGCTGGGTCCAGTTCTGTCCCTTTAGCGCCTTTCTTATCTCTGTTCGGGCTAACGGTAGACCTAATTGCTGCAGGGCTGGGCATGAGTGGGGGCTGGCTCATGTACCAAGTTGCCCAGAAGGGGCCGCCGCTTGTGTTCACTGCCCTGCTAACGGGCGTAGTCGGCGAGACTCTTCTCGGCCTTGGTGGGATGGGTGACTACGCGTTCATCGGGGTCGTCGTCACAGGCTCTCTCTTCTGGATTGTGCTCCTGCTCCTCGGGAGCGGAGTGTTATGGACGAGCCTCCACAACTCCAGCGACGTCTCGATGCACTGATGCAAACCAGGCCGTTTCGTTTGACCACGTGCACACATCGGCTCCTTCGCATTCCCACACGCGATTCCGATCCGCCAACGGACGTGCCTAGCAGGGTGTTGAGCTAGGCTGGAAGTGGCCGTAGCAGGTTGCAGTACGCGGATTATGGGTTAGCGGAAGGGATTTTCAGTCTTCCCAGGAGCCTAGAGCGGGGCACCTGGCGGACCCAGGTAGACCATCGGGCCCATCCCGGCTCAGTACGCCACTCAGTGGTCGCCGGCTACCATCCAATGAACCACATAGCGACTGGACCCAGTCAACGGGGTCCCCACAAGGGCACCCCGTCACTTCCAGACAGGGCTGGAAGGTCTCCGAGCTGGACCTCAGACGGTGCCTGTAGGGCCAGAGATCCCTCACCCACCCTCGTACCGCAGAGCCGGCTGCCTGATGAACGGACCCAAGGCCTTCTCCCCACCTTCCACCAATCGAACGGATTTGAGCCGGCCCCTGGGCTCCTCCGCATAGATGGTGACTCCGAGGGCCTAAGCACGCTGCGACCGACGCTTCACCGGTGCCGTCATTTGAAGCTGCTTCTGGACGCGCCGACGGATGGGCACCGGG
>DAHVDN010000093.1 GCA_027313505.1 Candidatus Dormiibacterota bacterium | reverse complement strand
CACTTGCCGCCGGATGTTGGCTCGGCGGGGACAGCAAAGAGGGTCATTTCGACCGGTACAGAGTCCGGTGGGCGCGCTGAGAGGTCGTCGAGTGGCCGCTGCTCTATATAGTCCGCGAGGAGGGCATCAATCTTACGGGCCAGCTCAGCGAACTCTGACTCGGTCAGGTAGATGGTGCTGTGACCCAGTCCGGTGTGTTCGCGCCAGCCTGGAGACCAGGAGTTACGGCGCTCCTGCCATTCTAGGTAGTTGGTCAGTGCACGCTCGGCGATCACCTGCTCCAAGACGGCTACAGCGGCCGCCCCCTCGGGCGTTTCGTCCCCTCCGTGCCAGCTGGTCGACGTCGCCACCAGTCGCCAGGGCCGTTCTCGATTGTCCGAGCCTGCCACCTGCTCGACAAAGCCATACTTGGCTAGCTGGCGGAGATGGTGGGATGCCAGCGCCTGGCTGATCCCAAGTTCCCGGGCAGCTGCGGCGGCAGTGATCTTGCCCTCCCTGCCAATGATCCACTGCAGGTCCAGGCGCAGGGGATGGGCAAGCGCGCGGATGCTGAGCGGGTCTGTTAGCAGGCGCCGGCGCTGGCCCTTAGGGCGGGGCTGTTCAGGTGATTCCAAGGACATGCTTTGGATCGTACGGTAAAGGTCCCCTTATGTCAAGCAGTTGCTTGGCATAAGGGGACCGGCCGAAGTCCGATCTCGCCGAGTGATGCTTAGAGCCCATCAGGGCGGAATGGGCCCCCACTGCCTTGAACAACTCCCACAGGGTTTGGAACGCGGCATGATGGTCCGCAAGGCCACGCTCCTGCACCTCGCCAGTCGCCCTGGAATGCCGTGGGTCTAGTGTGCGCCGCTGGCGAGACGGGCATGTGCCTTGCGGATTCTCATGGGCCACCCGGGGGAAAGAGTGTCCGATAAGTGTTGTTATCCATCTCCCAAGCGCTTACCTGGTTCGGGTCTCTGGCGCGACGCTAATACCAAGTTTCCGTTCCAGGGGGGAATTCTGCACCTTCACCCCTCGCGATCATCGCCGCGTGGAATGATGGCGGCTAGTATGACAGAATCGCATCCCGAAGCTTGCCATCGTCATATCCAAACTCCAACTCTGGCATATCCTGTCCGCGATAATCCGCCATGCTCTTAATCAGGGACGTGAGGGCACCCTCATCAAAAGGGACCACATCCTCGACCACGATATTGGTTGGAAGACTGGCATACGTAACCTCAGCGATCGATTCCACGGAAAGCATCTTGGGCATCGCCCAGTGAACAAGGCGCTGGTCATCATATGGCTCGAGCGACCCGATGATGCACCAGGCTCGCCCGAATGACGGATAGGGGTCCAAGTACAAGTACCCCCGCGGAGAGTCGCTCCGCTTCGAGGCAAGCACGCGAATGTGGTCCTCCCACTGAATCGGCGCGCCTGTATCCAAATAGAATTCCAAAAGTTCTCCACGGTGAAGCTCCTCGTACGCCCACCACATGAATTCATATCTGGGCTTCCAGGTGCGTTGTATATCCACCATCCCGGCCAAGTCCAATGCATCCATTGTTATGGGGCGCTGGGCCAGGCGAAGAAGTCCCGCTTCGTGCTCTATCGCCTCCGGAAGCAACCCGTCGATTCTCTTGAAAACTTGACCCTCGACTGCGCCCCATGCCTGCCGAATCTCTTCGCGCTGCTGGGGAGAGGTCGATGCCTCTATTCGTTCGCGCACTCTTTGCCCGATCAGATAATCATAACTGCCGTCCATGATGAGATCAAGGTCGCTATAATTCTCTTCTTCCATCAGTTTCTGCCGGTCACCCGCCTCCTTTCGCAAATCTCACCTCGATCCAGGGCATCCAGAATCCGTCGACTGAGCGCTTGGAAACTGGGTAACGGCTTGCCGTCGGCCGTCCCGGCGTAGCGCGCCACCAGTTTGGAACGGTCGGCACCCTGACTGTCCACGATCAGGAAGTACTGGTCGCCTGACGTTGTGCCGCAATCGGCGACAGAAGTCGTTGAAGACCGCGGGGTGGGTCTGGCCGGCGCGATTCGGAAGCGTACCGAGCCTCTGGGCGAGAGTGCTGACATCAAGTTCAGCGGGAAGCTCGCCCCGGTTGTGGTGACCACCGGAGTGTCGCCCACCGGCGCGCATCTGGTGCCCGCATGACCATGGAAGTGCAGGGTGGGGCCGTCCGCGAAGTAGATCTCTGCCGCGACGTTCCGGGCTCCCGCCCGGATTGTGGGATATTGGTTCTCCCGCCAGGGCCAGACCGGATCTGGATCCTGCGGATAGACTTGATAAACCGGGCGTTGAGTCGAGGGCCCTTGTGGCCCGCTGCGGACGTTCCATTCTCCCTCCAGATAGTACCTCGCCGAACTCGCTCCGGGTCAGCTACCTAGCCATGGGCCCGGTCAGCAAGGCAGGCGGGGACTGCAACTGCCGAGGATCCTTCCCCACCAGCAGCCGGTACATGCGGGCAGGCGGATGACCCTGGACTTGGCTGTGACCGACCCGGGGCCGGGTTCGCCTTGAGAGCCTTATGACCGGTCTCCCGAAGGGCTGCCACCAGTTGGAGATGGTGGTGTGATTGAACGCCAGCGACCCGGCCAGGACGTCGGTACTCGCGCCCGCTTGTACTTGCATCATGGTCCCAATCCGCGGCTGCTCCAGAATGTGATGATCCAGCTTCCGACGAACGTTCTACCGGCCCACCCTGCCCGACCAGGTTTGTTTCCGAAGATGGTGTTCTACTTACGTACAGATCAGATGGTTTGGTACTGAGCCGGCCGCTGGTTTTCGGACTTGTTGGTCGGGTGTTGGAGCAGCCGTGATCGCGGCGGATCGATACCGGAGGCGAGGAACTGATGGCCCGACTGGTACTTTCATGCAGTGTCTGACGGGCTGGAGGGTGCCGGTCGCGGACATGTCTACGCGACTTCTTTACTCAAGCCAGGCCGAGTTCATCGGCGTTAGTCACATGCCGGGCGGGGAGCCGTGAGCGTCCAACGGACCCGTCGGGCAACTCCTGGCTTGCCCAGGGCGGCAACCCATTCGATTCAAGCGTGGGTCTGCCGACATCGACGTGGTTCGACCGGGTCACCTGAGGGCCAGTCGACCCGGGACACCGAAAGACCTACAGCCAATCGCTCGTCCAGCATCACCGCCACCCAGAGCCAAGTTCCCAGGCGGCGGCCACCTCGACCAGGGCGTCGTGCAACGGCAGCATATCGGGGCATCGTGAGTAGAGTGCCTCGGCAAAGCGGCCATCCGCTTGGAGGAGCACGCCTCGGGCTCGACACCGGAGCTTAGATCGTGTTTGGGGAGGACCCGGAAGCCTGGCACGGGAGCCGGGCATAAGTGCCCCCCCACCTTGACCCGGTTGCGGAGCGGGGGGGTACTGCCCCAAGACGGTACCCCTGCCGCTTATGGCGGGCAGTCGGTCCGCTCGCGCAACCCACGGGGGCGGCGGCCCTGTAGGACTCGTGCCTACCTCCGGTGGCAGACGTGGTAGGATCCGAGTGGGTCCAGAGTGGACGGCGCCAAGCCTCCCGGCTAGCCGTCCCGGCAACCTCGCTCCGCGCAAGGTGCCCCCGGGGGAAGACCCGGCCCGCCTACGACGGGCAAGAGCGGGAGCGCCGGAATCGGTCCGGGACTCCAGAGGAAGGAGGGCAACCCATGCCCAGGCAAGGCCCGGAGTGCACGATGTATTTCTCAGGCCACCAGGTCCACTGGATCCAGGTGATCGGAAACGGGCTGCCCAGGAATCCCAGACCGGGCCACCTCAAGGAGATCCAGAGCCAGTTGCTGGTGGTGGAACTCGACGACGGCACCCACGAGTTCCGAAACCACAGTCCGCGCCAGATCGAGTTGGCCGTTTCGAAGTGGGGGTCCGACGTGGTGGTTGACGTCGGTCGCTCCCTCCTCAAGATTCCGATTCCAGGAACCAAGTCCTTGAAGTGCTTCAGCATTGCCTCCGCCGACCAGCCATGGCGACCGTGCCGCTACGACAAACTACAGGAGAAGGGGATCGCTGGGGTGGCAGGCTGGGCCGTGGACCACGGCGGCTTCTCTGTACCGGCAGGCTGGCTGAGCGAGCCCCCGTCCAACGGGAGAGAACCGTGATCGGGCGTCCGGCCCCTCGAGGAAGTGCTGGTCCGCGTCTCGGTGTCAGGGTGAAAGAGCGGAACCGGGCCGTCTCCGGGTGCCTCTCGCTGACCGCTGCTCGCTCTTACAACAAGCTCAGGAGGCCAGCAGGCCTGCTGCCGAGTACGGTCAAGGCGTGGAGCGGCCACGAGGGGGGCCCGGAACGTGCAGGTGACGTACTTCTACCGGTCGGTGAGCGGGTATCTCCGTGAGTTCGTTGCCTGGTAGGCTACGCCGTCGCCTTCCCTGGGGTCAGCCGACGGCCCGGGTCAATTTCCACCGGGATGATCCGGCGATATGGAGACGAAAGTCGTAACCAGCCGGGTAGCGGGGTCAGAGATGACAGGCTTTCCCGGAGGGAGACAGCCCGCGGCATGACCGTTCCGGTCTGGAGTCCTGGCCCGCTCACGGTCCGACCTATCCCTGTCGACCACTGTGCGGCACACCCTGGTCAGGTCGGTCCTCGGCTGACCACGACCCTCGTGGCCCGGGGTGCCTACCGGGCGGTGGCGGAGCGGTCGTACCGTCCCAAGCTGGCCACTGACGATGCGCAGTGGGAGCTGGCGCTGCCACTGTTCGTCGAGATCTTGGCCGCTGATCCGCGGCGGACCAGCGACTCCAAGCGCCTCCTCGATGGCAGGAGGTGCACCCTGGCCCGTCATGTCTACTGGCTGGCGGGTGAGCATCCCGACCGACTGAACCCGGACTTCGCCTTGGACGAGATCCAGGTTGAGCGGTCGGCGCTGCTGTCGGAGGGCCACGTCACTTACAAGTCACAGATCTCGTACAAGTCGCAGCTCGGTAGCTTCAGGACTGGTTTCCCCAAGCTGTTTCCCCCAAGCAAGCGGATCTCTCGGTCGGGGGGGCTGGAGCCGACCGGGGATCGCGAGTTCCTGATCGCCCTCAACGCTGCGGAGACCTTCCGTAACAACGACACCTGCGATCGCGTCCGGGCGATGCTGCTGCTGTGTCGCGGGGCGGGGCTGGACAGCGTGGACTGCCGTTATGTCGCTGGCCCTGACGTGTTCCGCCGTCCTGGCGCGGGCCTTTGGGTCCGAGTGACCAATCCCAAAGCGTCCCGCGAGGTCCCTGTGCTGGCGAGGTTCGCCGCCGACCTGGAGGCACTGGCTTCGAGGGCAGGGGACAACGCCCTCATCGCCCAGTACCCACCGCCGGTGGCCGTGGGCCAGACGTCGCAGCTGACCGACATGCTCATCCGCCGCATGCAGGGCCAGTATCCAAGGCTGCGGGTCACGCCGAGCCGGCTGCGCAGGGCGTGGATTCGAGAGCAGATCGAGGGGTGGGACCAATTACGTGTCTTCCTCCAGGCTGCCGGTCTGAAGTCCATGCACTCGGTCGACGAGGGGCAGACACCCTGTCCCAAGTCCCCCGCGGATCCGGTCCGCAGGGCGCGCCTCCTGGGGGGCGTCGCCTGATGGATCGGGTAGTCCTGCAATACATTCTCGACAAATACCTCGATCCGAACGCCACGTTCTTTGAGGCGTTGGACGAAGCCATTGAGCCCCGCCGGGGGCGGGGCCTGGTCCCGGTGCGCGTCCTGTTGGGCGGGCTCATGCATCAAGCACTCACGCAGAGGGGGAAGACAATTACTTGCCTGGCTCGAACGCTGAGCCGCGAGTCCACTCCAGGCCAGCTGGTCCAGCTCTCTGGAAAACCTGTGGATCCCTCACACCGGCGCCGATCTGCCTCCTCGGCACCGTCCGTGTGGCAGCTGTACCGGACCAAGGCCGCCTTGGCCAGGGCCCTGGGCGCCTCTCGGGGAGAAGACGATGCCAAAACCGTCGCCCTGCGTGAGCTCCTGGGCACCACCAATGTGGAGGATTCCATCGATGAGCTGGGATTCCGCTTGGTCCACAGCAGCGCTCCGCCCATGCCGCCGGACTCGACCATCTCCATGGACACCACCAAGATTCCGGCGGCGTGTCGTCCGGTGAGCCAGAAGTCGATCCAGGCTGGCAAGTTTGCCTCCGATCGACAAGCCAGGTGGCGGAAGATGAAGAAGGGCGTGAGTTCGTTCGACGACGGGGTGGCCCCCCAAGAGCAGTCCCCCCTACAGAACGCCCAGGCCCGGTACGAGTCGTGGCTCGGCTACTGGAACACCAGTGCAGTCCTGACTCAAGGTGGCCGCGAGTAT
>DAHVDN010000092.1 GCA_027313505.1 Candidatus Dormiibacterota bacterium | reverse complement strand
AACACGGGCTCAAAGTCCCCGCTGCTGAGCCCCTCCAGGTACAGGCGGACGAACAGGCGCTGCTGGGTCCGGGACTGCCTCTGCCAGCGGCTCACGATCTCGGAGCGGAAGGGGTCGGCATCCTTGGGCACGTCGCTCACCCGTGGCTGTCGGAGCGTCACCGCCGCCGTCCCCGTTCCCACCGTCCGCTCGGGCAGGTACCCATTGCGGTACCCAGTCCGGGCGCCCCGCTCGTAGCGATGACGGCCCAGGTAGCTGTCGACTTCCTCGGCCAGCGCCTGCTGCAGCAACTTCTGAGCCCCCTCCCGAACCAGCCGCTCCAGCAGGTCATCGGGAGCCGGCACGGCTGCGGTCGGCGGCAGGATCTGATAGCGTCCAGTCATAACGGCGTGGCCTCCAGGATCGACCCGCGGTGCGAGCGAAGGATGGGTTCAACACCTGAAGGGCTACACCGTCCTCATCTCCCCCGGCGGGGACCCCGAAAAATTGCTTCCGCAAGTCATCACGCTACCTCCAGCTTCGCCGAGATCCTTCTTACTCATATCAACGTGCCTTCACGCCATGAGGTGTACTCGAACGCTGCACTTCCATTACGACGCTAGAAGTCATTGCCACTGCTCCCACTGGCTCCCGAGGTGGTCGCTTCCTCTTCAAGCCTCGCCGGATTCCAGATGTGCTCGGCAAGCCGCACATATAGCTCCTGCCGAGCATCAAGGTCAGCTTTGCGGAATTCTGGGTGTGGCCGGAAGGGCAGTCCGCTGCGTTCGATGAAGCGCAAGAACCCTGGGTTGTGGTCGTATGCGTTGGGATGGAGGCTCCGTGCGAGGAGGTTCTGGCTGTCGTACATCGCGAGCTTCTCTTCGTACGGCAGGTCACCGTAGCTGGCGTTGAAACTTTTCGGAAGCAGAAGCAGGTCACCGATTCGATTCCGATACTCGGCGAACTCGCCGAAATGTGAGAACTCATCTTCGTGACGCTCGGCGTGATCCGCCCAAATGTGCTCGATCTCCAAGCCATCCTTGCCGCCCCGCTTGGCGTACTCCACGTAGTGCGAGGGCATGCCTGACCGTGTCTCGATGAAGTCAGTCATCCGTGCCAGGAGCCGGTGAATCTGACGCCCGTTCATGCCGTGGAGGCGGAAACTTGGATTCGTGAGAAACGTCTCACTGTCGGCATCGAGGCGATGGTGCAGATGGCTCGCAAGCTCGTCGGTGTTTTTGCCTCGGATGTCCCGCATGATGATGAACATGGCGTACTGCATCGCCGAGTAGTCGATCGCATGCCAGTTCCAGATGCGTCGGTGGATCAAGATGTCAAGAAAGGTTGCGGCGACCCTTACTTTCCGTAGGACCGTGTCCTCGGAATCCTGGACCTGAAGCGGTGATAGGAGGACCGGGTACTGCAGCGTGAAGTTGTGCTCTGCGTTGAAGTACACAGCTTCGAGGCCCGGTGTGAAGGTGTCAGCAGCTTTCCGAAGGCGCTGGTACCAATGCCCGTAAAAGGCGAAGTCCCGATCGATGAAGCGGACGAAGTCACCGCTCCTCTCCAAGTCGAGCCGGTCTTCGTGGTCTCGGACCCAACGGTGGAATTCAGTCCCGATGAGATCGAAGTCCCCTGGGGCAGCGCCACGCTTACGCTCACGGATGGTGTCGGCGTACTGGCTTCGGAGCCAGGACTTGATGCCGTCAGAATCTTCGTCCTTGCCGAGGTCCATGAGCGCACTGATGCGTTCCTTCCAGACCTTCCCGGCATGCACTCGATCATCCGCATCGGTGACACTTGCAAGTAGATAACCCTTGAGCATGTCTGCTGGCGTGAGGGAGAGACCACGATCGTTCATCGTCTCGAAGATCGTGTAGGCGTCATTGTCGGAGTAGGCCGTGATCTCGACGAGGTGGACGCTCTCAATGAGCCAGTCCACGAAGTACGGGAGAGCGAGGTCTCGAAGTTCCTCGGGGAAGGACTCGTCAATGTCCGAGTAACGGCCACGAATGTTGGCGATGGACTCTGGATGATCTTGAGCGAAGAAGTCCTTGCCGGAGTAGAGAGCCTCCATGCAGTCTGTGCGCTCTGGGATGTCCAGGTTGAAGGAATGCTTTCCGAACTTCTGAGAGAAGATCAGCTCGGCCAGTTGGCCTCGCTGCTCCGAATCTTTAAGCCGGTGCTGGAGGTAGATCAGCAGGAGGGTGAGTGTCGTCAACCGCTGTTGTCCGTCGATGATGAACTTCCGGCCGTCCTTGTCGCTCACGATGATCGACCCAAGGAAGTAATGCCCGTACTCCGCTACGGCGGACCTCTCGTGTCCGGGCTCGTAGCTCTCCAGGAACTTCGCTGACAGATCGTCGATCAGCTCGGCGACCTGCTTGGTCTGCCACTTGTACTCACGCTGGTAGTAGTCGATCGAGTACTTTCGCCCGGCGAGGAGTTCCCGGACCGTCTTCCCCTTGCCGTCGATCTCCCTGGGCTGCCGCCGCTCAGTCGGGATCATTTGCACCCCCCGCTGAGGCGACCGGCGGGGGCAACAGGTCTGAGCAGGTCGAAGCCAAGAACGTCATGTAAGGATGGTACGACTGCGCAGGTCAGGCTGCCCGAGACCGGGTCACGGCCCTCGGAGCAATGCCGAGCTGTGCCCGCTCGACGGGACCACCACCAGGTGGTCCACGACAGCAAGCCCGTGACGGGCCGCTGCATAACCAATGGCACGGAGGGAGGCGGTCTCCGCTTCCTTGGCGTGAAGCGCCCGGTAGCGGCCGTATCGGACAAGGACGCAGCCGGTTGCCTGGCTAGCCGTGGCTCCGAGGGCCACCGGGTGGGCCGAGAGGCGGGATGCCTGGACCCAGCCCACGGCGACGACCGCAGGCCCGACGAAGCGGTGGCGGTCGTCCATGTAGAGGACAAGCGTCACGTCCTCCCTGCGGTTGCAGAGCAGGGTCCGTGGGGTGCTGGCAGCACTCACCGGATCGTCAATCCGACGGGGCAGTGTGAGCCAGCACCGGGCAGCGCGTGATCTCGACGGCCAACTCTCTAGAAGCGCCGCTCAGGTGGCTGGGCATGCCTGTCCGTCCCGCTGCGAGGATTGGCTCAAGAAAACCATGCCGCCACGTCCGAGGAAAGCCTACGCCTGCGCCTGCGGTACTGGTCCAACCGGCCCGCGAAGATAGGGCCGGGGTGGGGGAAGCCGAGAAGACAGCGGTCCTCCTCCAAGAGGTTCTGATCGATCAGGAGTTCCACCGCCTTCTGGGCTGCGCTCCCCAGCGGGATGACCAGGGCGTCGCGCACCATCCCAAGCTGGGCTCCAAGACTGGCCACGACCAGGGATCGCAGCAGGCGATCCTTGGTCAGTGGAGGCCGGTGGCCCGAGTAGTTCCGGCCCCGGAAGAAGACCGGGTAGCTGATCGCGGAGACACAGGCGACGAGCCGTTGGTGGCTGGTGAAGAGCTGATCAGCGGTGTCAAGGTCCAGCCCATCCTGGAGACCGATGCCGTCCAGCATGGAGACCAGGTTGCGGCGCATCGGCCCCGAGAACGCGGCCACATGGTTGGCCCGGCGCAGGGAGGTATTGTTCGACAGCCTCGCCTGCAGGCACCGCCGGGCTTCGGCGATCGCCTGGGTCGCCTGGTATCGGCCAGGGGTAATGCCCACGAGCACCACGCTGGCCGCCCGGTTGACCCAGTCCACGGGCGCATAGCTGACGCGAATCTCGCTGCGCTCCACCAGCTTCAGCCGTGGGCTCAACGCGGCCGGGGCCCTCGGGCTGAGGAGGATGTCACGGTAAGAGGAGAGGCACCAACTCCGCTCCATTGGAGAGTCGTCCAACAGGCCATGGGCCTCCGCCCAGGCCACCGGGCAGACGTGATCGGCCGGGTCGGACATGTTCGGCATCCTCAACCCCCCGCGGCGGCCGGTCGGTGGCGCGCCGTCACCCCCGGGTCGCCATCTTCACGAGCCGTTCGATTATTGCTCCCCTGTTGAAGTTTTCAAACCCTGATGGCAGCTATCGACGGATGAGGCCCCAGCGAGTACCCCTTGGGAAACCGGAGATCCTGGACGCCTACGCCGCGGCGCGCAGCCTTCCCTCGCGGTCTGCGGCCCTGCGCCAGGCGGTCCAGCTTCTGCGGGGAGCGGAACCTGGCCCCGCCTATGACGCCGCCTTCATGGACTGGGACGAGTCTGGGGAGCCGGCGGCCTGGGCCCAGACCGCCGGCGACAGGCTCTTGGCAGATGCCCCGGGGTGACAGCCACCCGGTCGATCTGGAACCGGTTAAGGGCGCAGGGGCCCACAGCGTCAGTCCGATTGCCGGGTGGAACCCGGGCGGCGCCAAAGCGTCGGCCGTGCGCTGGTGACGGGTGGTGGTGGCGGGGTGCCGGTGACGTGGGGCGTCCAGCAGGTCCACGCCATCCAGGTGCTCCTGCCGGCCCGAGCCACGGGGCTCAAGGGCGGCCGAGTCCGCGAAGAGCTCGAGTCCCAATAGCAGCTCGGACTCGTTCACCGGGATCAGCGGCGCCAGACCCTTGGCGTATTCGAGGGCCCTTGCTGCGGCCTCCTCCCGTGGTCTCCGCGGGGCCCTCACGGGGCAGAACCTCCGGATCTGAACCGCCGCGGGAAAGCTGGAGGCGGACCACCGCCGCCACGCCGAGGTGGAGGAAGTCATCCGCGATCTCAAGGAAGGAGCGGGTCTCGCCCATGTCCCCTCGGGTCGGTTCGCCGCCAACGCCGCCTGGCTCGCGTTCTCGACGACGGCCCACAACCTGGCCCGCTGGGTGGCGCAGATCGGCCGGCCCGAGCAACTACCGGCCCGTACCACCACCGGTCGACTCCGGCGCTCCTTGTTCTCATTGCCTGGACTGCGGACCCGCTCCGCCCGCCATGAGACCCAGCATCTGCCCCAGGGCTGGCCCTGGCTGGAGCTGTTCCTCACCGCTCTCCGCCAAGTCCGCGCCGCCACCTGACCGCCCGCTCCCGCATGGTCCCCGTCAACTGGCGGCCGGCCTCAGCCCGCCCATGATCACACTGCTGAGCCTGGTTTGAGGCGATTCCGGGTCAGCCTTCCCACCGCGCCGTAGTCCTGACCCGGTGGTGACGGCTCAGCCAGCCCTCCCCCTACAAGCGACGCCTCACCGCCCCCCGCGCCGGCCCTCAATACCTGGTCGATGGATTCAGCCCAAGGTGTGCTATGCTCCTAGCTAGCTATGGATGTCAATGGACCAGCCGTAGAGTCTCCCATCGTTTTCCACCGGGATCCGACGTCGGGCGTTGCCCCCTACCTGCAACTCGTGCAGCAGGTCAAGCAGGCCTCCCGTCTTGGGCGGTTGAAGATCGGCGATCGGCTTCCGTCAGTGCGCGAAGTGTCGGCGCAGCTTGCCGTGAATCCCAACACCGTGCTGAAGGCGTACCGCCAACTTGAAACTGAAGGGCTTCTTGAGAGTCGCCCTGGTCTGGGGCTCTTCGTCGCGTCGACCCTCGAAGGACCGTCACCGGAGGCTCAAGCACGGCTCCGTCGCGAGTTGCTGCGATGGCTTTCGCGGGCGCGCGAGGCTGGCCTCGACTCCGATGGGATCGATGCGCTCGTGGCCACCACGCTGAGGCTCGAACAATCCGAGGAAGTCGCGTGAGGGCGGTGCTTGACGCCGACGGCCTGGGAATGCGGTACGGGCGGCAAGGTTGGGCGCTCCGCGATCTGACGCTCAAAGTCCCCGAGGGCCGAATTGTCGCCCTCGTAGGCCCGAACGGCGCCGGCAAGAGCACCTTCTTGCAACTGGCCGTGGGTCTTCTGTCGCCGTCGGAGGGCGATGTCAGAGTCTTTGGTCGCTCACCCCGAGGCACAGCGGTCGATTGCCTAAGCCGAGTCGGATATGTCGGGCAGCGTCCCACACTCTTGCGACGGTTCTCGGTGGTCGACCTCCTCACTATGGGAAAGCGCCTGAATCCTTCATGGGACGATGCCCTTGCCAAGGGCCGCTTGCGCCAATTGGAGATCAAGCTTGATACGCCCGTGAGCGCGTTGTCGGGAGGGATGCGCGCTCAGGTAGCGCTCGTTTTGGCACTCGCGAAGCGGCCGGGCCTTCTTCTCTTGGATGAGCCCGTGGCGTCCCTCGACCCGCTTGCGCGCCATGAATTCATGCGTCTCCTGATGGATGCAGCGGCTACCGACGGTCTCACTGTCATTCTCTCGTCCCACATCATCGGCGACCTTCGGGCCGCGTGCGACTACCTCGTCCTCCTCACCCGCGGGATGCCTCAGTTGGCAGGAGCGATGGACGAGATTGTCGCCAACCACTGCCGGATGGTCGGACCCTCCGAACTCATATCGTCGCTCTCCTCCGTCCAGAGCGTCATAAGCCGTGAAGAGGGCCGACGGCAAGCGAGTCTGCTGATCCGCCGGAACGGGGACATCTTCGATCCGCGTTGGGAGGCCCAGCCGGTAGATCTCGA
>DAHVDN010000091.1 GCA_027313505.1 Candidatus Dormiibacterota bacterium | reverse complement strand
CGCCATCGCCGGGGTCCACTGGGTCCTCGCAGTGAGTGGGTCCCACAGTTTCTAGAGCCCCCACACCAACCCGGCCCCCAGTCCCAGGTCGCGGGTTTTGCCGCGCCGTGCATCCTCCCTGGCGGGCTGTGGCTCCGATGCCACGGCCCGCCGTATCTCACCGCAGCCGGGGCCGCGCTGACGGTGGGCAAAGGTGGCCAAGTACCTCCCGCCTACCGGCGAGCCCGTACCAAGCGCTCCGTCGCCTGCTTGCCTCCTGTCCACCCGCCGACCGCCAGACCCCTGGCGGCTCCATGAGGCTGGCCGCACCCGCCCAGCCCTCCAGTCTTGATGTGCGATGCCGCCAAGAGCTACGCGTCAGTGTCAGCCTTGCGCCAGTACCCCAGCGGATACCCCTACCCAGGCGACCAGTGACGCACTCCGGCGAACAATCAACTCCTCAGAGATCGCTCATTTGATCTCAAAACGGACGCCAGCGAACGCTCGCGGACCCTCGCCGGTTCAACTGAAAAACCCGGTGTCGGCGGTTCGATCCCGCCCCTCGGCACCAGTTTTTGATCTCAATTCGGGCGTCAGTAGCTGACTCCATGCGAGCGACTGATCCAACCGTTGATCCAACCCGGGTGGACACCAGGAGACTTGGGTGGGCGATGAGGACTGCTCACCCCTCGGCCAGAGCCGCCTCGATCGCCCCGACCGCGGCTCGCTGCATGGTCTCGGTGACGTGGGAGTAGGTGTCCAGGGTGATCCCGACGGTCGCATGCCCCAGCATCTCGGAGGCGATCTTGGGATGGACACCCCTGCCGAGCATGACGGTGGCAGCCGTATGGCGGAGATCGTGGAACCGTATAGACGGCAGTCCGGTCCGAATCAGGAGGGGATGGAACGAGCGGCGCAGCATGTTCCCCGGCTCCAGCGGCGTTCCGACAGCAGAGCAGAACACAAGGTCCAGGTCCTGCCACCAGTCCGCTGCCTTCTGGCGCTCGACGGCCTGAGCGCTCTGGTGCCGTCGGAGAGCTCCGACAGCGGTCGGGGTGAGAAGGATCCGCCGCCGGGACCGAGCCGCCTTCGGCTCGACTCGGACCAAGCCCTTGCCCCTCACCCTCTGCAAGCTTCGAGTGACCGCCAGGGCTTGGCTCGGAACGTCCACGTCCGACCACCGGAGCCCGAGAAGCTCTCCGCGCCGCATCCCCGTCGTCACCGCGAGGGCGTACAGTGCCCCCAACCGATCGTCCTCCACGGTCCTGAGCAAGGTCCGCACTTGTTCCAATGTAGGGTTTGCATCTCATGGCGTGGAGCCTGTGGCGGGTCGACCAGATCCACGACGTTGCGAGCCACCTTGCCCCACCGCACCCCCTGCTTCAGGGCCTTGTGCGCCACCGCATGCACGTGCCTGATGCTCATGGCACTCAGACCCTCCTCGGCGAGGTCTCCGTAGAGCCGTTGCAGCCGCGGAGGAGTCAGGCGGGGCGGCGGCAGCCGCCCCACGTGCGGCAGAACATGAAGGGTGATGTCCCGGCGGTACTTCTCTCCCGTCGCCGGCTTCACGCTCCCCCCGAGGCCATCGAGCCAAGGCATCAAGTAGGTGGCCACCGTGTCCCGCCCGGCAGGCGCCGCGTCGCCCATTCCCTGATCCCGCCGGTGGAGGGCTTCGGTCAACCGCCTTCCCGCTTCGGCGCGAAAGCGCGCATAGAGGCGCTGACGACTGCCGTTTGCCCCAGTGATCGCCGCCACCCAGAGCCCATCGGATCGTTGGTAGACCGACCCCTCGCCATTGGCGCGCTTTCGGCCGCGAGGTCGAGGCGAAAGTTCGGCGGCCAGGAAGGGTACCTCGCGGCTGTACGCCCTACGCGTGGTAGAGGTCACCTCTCTGTGGCCGGGCAGCAGGTCTTCCACGGGTCGCGCCACCCCCTTTTTCAAGTTTGAGTTTACGCCTATCCGAAGTGAGTTGACTCCGTCTGGCACTGCGCAACGCCGCCATGGGTAAGCGCTGACCTTTCGGGTCGGAGCCGCGAGGTGCCTTCTTTCCTGCCATCTCCGCCCCGCACCAAACCAAACCCTGAGGGCGCCGACGAGCCGAGCCCGACCGGGTGCGGCCCCTCGCCAAGGTGCGTCGGTCGTCCGCCTTTGAAGGGGCGTCAGATCAGAGCCGTGTGCCAAGAGGTGACTGAATTGTCCCTCCATCGCCTGCAGTACTATGGCGGGCTGGAGTAGCATCCGAGTATCCCCTTGGTCGCTTCGGCGGCCAAGTGCGAGGCCCGCTCCGGCGGGTTTCTGCGTTTGTTTAGAGGGATGGCCCACTAGCCGACCGGCTTCAGAATCATTCGGGTGCGGCTGTTCTGGAGTGACGGATCCTCTTGGTCTTTGAGACGCCAACTCCGAAGGGGCAGGGTCCGAAGGCTGGCACTCGGCGGCTGTCCGAGCAGACCGTCACTCCGCGTCGGCTGACCAACGACTCGCTCCGAGGAGTTTTGGGGGCCCAGGCGCCGCTATCGCTGCCGCCCTCGCCACCCAGCAGATGCCGTCGGGAACTCGAGCTGAAGTTCGACCGGGCAGTAGAGCGAGCCACGCCACGACAGTCATCGCCCAGATCGCACGCCACGCGACATGAGTGGACTGGCGTCTTGCTGGCCATGGTCCTGACTGTTGCTCGCTGACTGAGCGGCTGCTCGACCGGTTCCGGAGTGGTCTGAGAGCTGCCACACGACGCCTACACCGAATGGTTAGGCACCGTCCTCAAACCCACGTTGGGACCTATCCGTGGCTGGATCAATTTGCTCCACCAACGCCCCCCCGAGGATTCTGTGGACATCGCCGCCCGCCTGGACCGCTCAGCGTTGTCACCCCTCCCTCCCATGGAGCACTTTGCTCCACCAGCCCTCCACGCGTGGTACCGTGCGTCCGGTTCAAGTTCACCTTCCTTACTCTGTCGGACTCCCTGCGAACCGCACGCCAGATCCCAGCGTGGACTACCATCGCCCGTCCAGTTCGCTCCTGAGGCCCCCTCTCGCCGTGCTCACGGCGCCCCAACCCACTCCCCGGGAGCAGTCTTCTTCGCTCCCGCAGTGTCCGCCAACTCGAAGGTGGCCCTCGTGACCCGCTCGAGCCCTCCTCAACTCCCTCGATCTTGCCGACGCCCGGGCCCGTCGATTGTCAACCGTTGACACGCCACGTTAACTGGTCTACACTCATCCAGATCACATGAAGGAAGCGGTGCAGTGCAAGTACCTCGCGGGCTCGCATCCCAATGCCAGATCTCAGGAGGCTCCCTTCGACCACATCACACGCCTTCGCCGCCCTCGCCCCACCCGGCCCTCCGCACCACGGGTGACCTGTTACCGAGGTCGTGTCAGGCCACGCTCACTAGTCTGGAGCCAGTTGCGCCCCGCTATACAGGGTTCCAACCCTGAGCGAACGCGACTACAGCATCGCCAGTTGCCAGAGGGCGCCGTAATAGTACGCTTCGCCTCTCTTCACACTGTGAAAGCTGAGGTACACGTCGTCAGGCTCTGGCTTGCGCTTGCCCAAATTCACCTCCCCAATGAAGACTGTTCTGAAGCATCGACGGCTCTACCACGCCGCGCAGCAACAAAGCACCGAGCTCCCCATCCAGAGCGGCTAAGGATGGCCGCATCCGAAGACCGCGACTGGTGCCACCTGCCGACTCGACGGCGCCCTACGTTTCGCGCGGCGGCACTAGCCTCCAACGCGTACCAAGACATCTCGCGCCGCCTCAGCAGCTGTAATGCTAAGCGTGAATACGCGAAGTGGGCCACTATATCACCACCACTGCGGCCACAGCTATCGATGGTGCAAGTTTGGCCTGGCAAGCGGCACCACCCCTGCCACTAGCGTGGCTACACGGCGCAGGCGCGCTCCTTCGGCGGAGCACCAGGCTACGGCAAGCGATTTGCTACCACACAGATGGGCCCCCCGTTTCACGCGGTGTACGTTTGACATGAGGATCCCCTCGTTCAGACCGCAGTGCAAAAGTCCACCCATCTGTCGCGACACTTCGCTCACTCCACGTGTTCACAGCGTACAGTGGCCGTACGCTTCCAAGAGCAAGTACGGGCCAGTGGTTCTGCATCAGCACGATGGAGTCGATGCGCCCCGCAGGTTCACCTTGGCCGGCTGCGGCAGCACTCGTTTGCCCGGCCGTACCTTGAGGTGCAACGCTCCGTCTCTGCAAATTTGTCAGACACTCCGAGGTGGCGGCGAGCGACCTTTTGTAAACCTTCGAATGGAGATAGGCGCGTGACTAAAGCAATTGCCACAGCACTCTCTGGCGTGAGCCTCGTGGCCCCAACGCCGTTCACGGAGTCCGAGGAAATCGCCTACGAAGATATCGGTCGGATCGTGGACTGGGCCATTGCCAAGGGTGTTCGGTCACTGGCCGTTACGGGAACGATGGGAGAGGCCTTCAGGCTTAGCGACGCCGAGAGACGCTCCGTGGTCTCCGAGTTTTGCCGGTGTGCGCGCGGTCGGGTCCCTGTGGTAGCAGGAGTCGGACACCTCTCGGCCGTCACGGTTATTGACCTAGCGAGGGACTTGGTGAGGCTTGGAGCTACCTACCTCCTGGTGCCACCGCCACCGATTGGCGCCGTGACCACCGAGACTGTGGAGGCATTCTACGATTCAGTCGCCTTGGCAGTGGATGTCCCCCTTATCATGCAGGACGACCCCGTGAATTTGGGCTTTGCACTCGCGCCCGAAACGGTCTCGCGGTTGGCGGCACGGCACCCCAATATTGCTTATGTGAAACTTGAGGACCTGCCATCGCCACCCAAGATTCGGCGGGTTCGTGAGCTCACGCGGGACGGTGTGCAATGCCTTGGCGGCTCGGCTGGCGTGTACGCGCTAGAAGAACTCTTGGCGGGGGCCGCGGGCATCATGACGGGATTCTCGTTCCCCGAGGCCCTCGTCGCCTGTGCCGACGCGTACCAGGCTGGGAGGGCCAGTGAGGCGCGTCGGTTTATGGAGGTAGGAGCAAGTCTGGCCAGAGTCGAGTCGATGCCACGCATCTCTTTGTCGCTGCGCAAACACATGTATTGGAAGCGAAGTGTGCTTAGCACACCTGTCGTTCGGAGCCCGGGCATCGCGGCGGACCCATGGATTGTGGGGCTCGCGCTAGACGAACTGAGGCGACTTGAAGGCGCATGGATCGAGTTGGTCGGGGATTCCTGAGCTCATTGGATTACCAGTTGTGACTGGCCGATGCGACCCGGCAGGGGAAGAAGTACGGCGCACTTGGGCCCACTCTGTTTTCTACGCCGTCTGGGCCTGGGGAGTGGAGGTGCGCTTGGGCTCGGCATCAGCAGGCGTTTTGGTCAGCGATGAGTTTGGTGCCGGCGCGTAATTGTGCGTTCTAGTCCACTGGGTGCGAGTTAGCGCGGATGAACGAAGCGTTGAAGTGGAGGATGGAGTATGGATCTCGGCATTGCTGGTCGGTGCGCGGTTGTGCTTGCTGGCGGCGGAGGCCTGGGTTCCGCTTCGGCACTTGCGCTGGGAAGTGAGGGCGTCAGAGTGGCAGTTGCGGACATATCACAGGACCGCGCGGAGCACTCGGTTCTCAGGGTTCTCGAAGCGGGGGGCCGCGCAAAGGCTTACCACTGTAACATTGGTGACGAGGCGTCCATAGAATCACTATATGCACGAGTGAGCGACGATTTCGGTAGTCCAGACATTCTGGTTAACATAACTGGTGGGCCACCAACGTACAGGGCGTCGGACGTGCCGTTCGATGCGTGGGAGCAAGAGTTCAAAAAGATGGTCCTGGGTGTCATCCGCCTCACCACATTGGCCTTGCCGGCGATGCGGCACAGCCAGTGGGGTCGGGTCATTACGAGCACCTCGTCTGGGGTGCTTGCCCCGATTCCCGGACTGGTTCTGTCAAATGCACTTAGGCTGGCTCTCGTGGGTTGGTCCAAGTCGCTGGCAGGTGAGGTTGGGCACGACGGTGTGACTGCGAACGTGATTGTGCCCGGGCGGATCGCGACTGAGCGAGTGCAGCAACTTGACAACGAAAGATCCGCTAGAGAGGGAGTAGCTGTCGAAGCGGTTCGCGCTGGTAGCTGGGCGACGATACCAGTCGGAAGATATGGGACCCCGGAAGAGTTCGGCAGCGTAGTGGCATTTCTTGCCAGCAGCGCTGCCTCGTACGTGACTGGCAGCGTCCTTCGGGTCGATGGCGGGCTGGTTGCGTCCATATAGCCAGTCAAGGATAGTATTGTCACGGGGGCTTCAGCACGACTCAGCCCGACTTTGACACGGAGCGGCTGAAGTGAGATCAAACTTGGCTGGGCGTGTCACAACATCGGGTTGGGACGTGGTGGGGCTGGGTCAGGCTGCGGCGGTGAGGGGTAGCCGGGCGGGGAGGGTGTAGCCCAGGGCCGAGGCCACGGCCAGCGCTTCGGGGGTGGGCCGGGTACAGGC
>DAHVDN010000090.1 GCA_027313505.1 Candidatus Dormiibacterota bacterium | reverse complement strand
GCACGGTGGCCTTTTTCGTGCCCGCTCCCAGCACGATCTCGACCACGCTACTTACACCAATGTATGGGACATGACCGAACCTCGGGCGACGTCGGACGTTCCAACTTGGGCTCAGACCCGGCATCATTGGGGCTTGTGAGCCCAAACCTGACGGTGGCGAATCACCCAACGATCGCCCACAGATTGGCGGAGGTGCGCGACCGAAGGACCGGACGGGACCGTTTCCGGGAGCTGGTCGAGGAGATCTCGATGTTCCTGGCGTATGAGGCGCTCCGGGGGCTCGGGACCGCGCCTCGCTCGGTGACCACGCCGGTTGCCAGAACTAGGGCGTTGGTGGTTACGGAGGAGCTGTTGGTCGTCCCGGTCCTTCGGGCGGGGCTCGGTATGGTGCCCGGCATCCAGCGGGTGGCTCCAAACTGCGAGGTCGCCCATCTGGGGATGAAACGCGACGAGGACACCCTTGACGCCGTCTGCTATCTCGACGGCCTGCCGGCCGACCTTTCCCAAAGAAGGGTCGTAGTGTGCGACCCGATGCTTGCGACCGGAGGCTCTCTGGCTCAGGCCTGCGGCCTCATTCAGCGGCGTGGAGCTACCCAGGTGATAGCCCTGTGCCTCGTCGCCTCTGAACCCGGCCTCAGGAACTTCTCGGGAGTCATGCCCGACGTGGCCATCGCCTGTGCTGCGGTGGACCCCGCACTCGACTCCAGAGGGTACATCGTCCCCGGCCTCGGGGATGCCGGCGACAGACAGTTCGGAGCACCCGGGACCGGCCTCTCCGGGGTCCATGGGGCCCGCGGCAACCAATAGGCCGACCAACCCACACCCACCATCTTCATCAATCGTTAGGGCCGCTTTGTAGCGGTGGTCTGAGGGCCGCTGGGCTCGGGTCCACCACGTAGCACCTCAAGTGGTTCCGCGACCACCGCTCGCAGCGTGGCTGGATCTTGCACCTCAACTGCGCCATTCGGTCGTCTTCGGCCGCCCACCAGATGCGGTCCTAGCTTTGACCTTTACGCGGGAATGCCTATTCCTGGTATTGCCTTACGGCCACTTCAACAGCGCAGCCAGCCGTCTTCTCCACACCTCTTACCTGGGCGGTTGACAGAAGTGGGTCACGTGGCACAACTGGGAGGTCGCAGGTTCCCCGAGGACTTCCCGGCCCAGTCCGGTGCCTCTCCAGACAAGAACCGTCGGAGGACAGGAGCTATGTCCGCCTGACGGGGCTTTCGGTGCGGGAGGTCGGGCAACGCTGCTGGGCAGCAACGCCCATGATTTGGCCGCAACCGAGCGCGAGGGTCGGGCCGGCTACAACGCGAAGGTGCAGATGCTGGCGAAGGACCGCGTCCTTCTCAAGATGGAGCCTCGACCTAGGTGGCTGGCGGTGTTTGAGCAATTTTCGTTTAGCATCTGTCGACGGCTGAGCGGGGGGCGCTCACCCGGCGACCTGCGATGACAGATGGGAATAGGCAGCACGGCGCCAGAAGGAAACCCGCCATCTTGAACACAGTTATATCTCTCGACCACTCCACGTGGGCGGCTTTCGCGGAGCTTGTCGAGCGCAACAACGGGGTCTACGGCGGCTGTTGGTGCATCGGCTACCACCCGGAGTGCGGACAACGCGGGATCAGCTACCGGGCGGTGAAGGAGGACCGGGTCCGAACCGGTCGCGCTCACGCCGCTCTTGTCCTTGACGAAAGCGGGGTCGCCCAGGGGTGGTGCCAGTTCGGCAGCCCTGAGGAACTCCCAAACATCAAGCACCTCCGCGAGTATCAGAAGGACGCGCCGCCGCGACCGGACTGGCGCATCACCTGCCTCTTCGTCGACAAGGGGCATCGTGGCCAGGGGATCGCTAGAGCGGCGCTGGAAGGCGCGCTTGATCAGATAGCGCGGTCCGGGGGCGGGCTTGTCGAGGCCATCCCCGAGGTCACCGCGGGCCGTGTCGCGCCGGGGCGTTTCCTGTTCAGCGCAACCGTCGAACTGTTCGAACAGTACGGCTTCACGCGCGGCCGCCAGGTAGGCAAGCATGCCTGGATCGTGACCAGAGCTGTAGCTGCCATATGAGCGCCCGCCCCAGTCCGCCGGCATTGGGTTCAAGACTGGGGTAAGGAGTTCCGCCCCATCAGCTGTGGCTCACCTCGCAGGCCGTGGCCAGCTCGATGCCCAGGTGGGTCAGGCCCCTACTGGCGGTGTTATCTCCGAAAGGACTGGTGCTCAGCCGGTTGCGTTCGAGCTCATGGGTATAGCAGACCCGCAGGTTCAACCGGAACCTGTCGGACTTGCCGAAATAGCGCTAGAGACGAGCTGCGGTGTCGGCGCATATGGGGGACTTCACACCGGAGATCTCGTTGATGCGACGCGGCGGAACGCTGATCGCAACTGCCAGGCGACGCTGGTTGCACCCCAACGGTACAGGTAATCCTCGACGAGGACGTGTCCCAGGTGAATCGGGGGCCAATCAGGCGCCCGGGTCATTGCCTATCTCCCTTGGTGAGCGTCGACCATCTCCCCATCGTCTGGTCTCTCTGGCGCCCCGCGAAGGCCGAGGGGCTACTCCCCCTGACCCGAATGATCGGCACCGGTGACGCCGCCCTTGAGGTATGCTGGCATACCATGAAACGAACGACCGTGAAACTCCCGGATAGCCTTGACAGCATCCTCCGCCGCGAAGCCGAGATGCGGGGCGTACCCATCGCGACGGTCACCCGGGAGGCCTTAGAGGCGTACTTCAAGATAACGACCCCGAGGCAGCTCCTGGCGGCCCGGGCAGGCAACAGTGGCGCCAATGACATCTCGGGCCGGATTGAGGAGATCCTGAGGTCGGAGATAGCCCTATAGCCATCCTCGTCGATGCGGGGCCTCTGTACGCGTACGTCGATGCCGATGATCTGCATCACGCGGCATGCCTCGAGCTCCTGCAGACCCACCCAGGCCCACTTCTGGTCCCCGAGCTCGTCGTCACTGAAGTCGTCTATCTGATCGCAAGTCGGCTGGGCACCGACCCTGAGGTTCGATTCCTTGGTGACCTCGCGAGTGGCGTCCTATCGGTTGAGCCGGTTCATCCCGCCGACTGGTTGAGGATCGCCGAGCTCGTGTCCAAGTATCGGTCCCTGCCCCTGGGCAGTGTTGACGCATCGGTCATCGCGATGGCGGAACGACTTGGGATTACCACTGTCGCAACCCTTGATCGTCGCCACTTCGGCGTGGTGCGGCCCGATCACACGGCGAGCTTTACCATCCTGCCGTCAGCTGGCTCGGCAACAGTGCCGAGGTGATCACCCCCTTGGGTAAAAGTCAGAACTCGACCGGTCCTGGTCAACACCAATGTGATCTGAATCCATTTCCGCCCGATGCTCAGTAGGCCAGACCCCGCCTGAGCCATAAGCCTCACAGGACCGTTCCCGCCCCATTGATCCACCATTGGCAGCCCACTCCGAAGTCGGTACTTTAGGGCGGTTGATCACCCACGCCTCCCGACCATTCCAGCACCGTGGTCCAGGAGTCGAACTGTCGGGCCCAAGCCGAGAGCCACCTGCTCGGTGACCGCGCAAGCTCCGCAATGTCCACCGCAAACGGTGAACCCGGGATCTGGCGTGTGACCTGGGTAGCCCCACTCACCGGCATGAGGGCCACTCCAAACGCCCAGACCGTGAACACAGCGGCGACGGAACGCTATGGAATAGAGCGCCAAGCGATTCAGCCAGCCCGCGATTGAGAGCCCTCACCCGAGGTTCATCCGCTAGAGAGGGAACTATTTGGGCCGCTATTGCTGTTGGTAGCGTGAGCAAGGGAACCAGTCGTCGCGCCATGCTTCTGGCCCAGCGTCAGACGGGGACGATGGTGCGGGTGGGGTCGAACCTCCGATCTCCTGATCCAGAGTCAGGCGCCTCATCAAAGCGTCGGTGGCCGAGTTTATAGGAGCACCTGACCTCAAGGAAGCGCTACTGAATAGCGCTTGTCACAGTCCCTTTCCAATCAATTTCGCTTGAGCATCGAGGATGGCCATTGAGCACCCACTACCCAGGGCCGGCCCATCATGCGCTCTCCGGCCCGGGGATGGTGGCACTCGGGAGGCAGGCCAAGCCGTGTGACACCAGGTCGCGCACGTCACAGCTCACCAGACGGGCCCCCGCGCTCCGAGCGGCTGCCACATAGGCAGCGTCGTAGGCCGAGATCCCGTGCTCTGCAGCGATGAGCGTGGCATTCTCGAGGAGCTGCGAGTCGGCCCGGATCAGGCCGCCATCGTCCGCCACCGCAGTGATTCGGTCACACAATCGGCCCGCCGCCAATTCGTCGTGCCAGGAACGAACCGCGACGTTGGTCACCTCATAGAACGCCAGATCCAAGGTGGCAAGGGGGTCGGGACCCGCGAGCAGCCGGACGGCCGGGTTGTGGTTGGCGTCATCCAAGTCCTCTCGAGCGAGAAGGACGCTCGCATCGACCAGCCAGAGGGTCAAGGTTCCGGCCTGGTCGCCTTGACGAGCTCGGCCACATGACCCCCGTGACCCTTAGGAGCGCCACCGATACTTTCGATCTCGGCCATGCGTTCCGCTCGCTTGAGGCTGCGGCTTCGCATGGCGCTCTCAGCCAGTTCCCGCAGGAGCCCGCTACGCGTTGTTCCTCGGCGGATGGCCTCCGTGTCGACGGCTCTCAGCAAATCGTCGGGGAGCGACACCATGACCTTGGCCATGGCCTCAGTATACCCGGTATTGCCAGACTCCAGTCGTGGCCGGTCGCGCATGGGCTGGGGACGCACCCGCCTCCCGTGACCTAGCCGCCCACTCTCTGCTTGCATCATCCAACTCTCATCTCCCATCCTCGCTATCGCGCGGCGGGTGGGGTACGGCTCGCTCCCGAGCCCCACGCCACTGACGGCGCATTTGGGCAAGGCGCACCCAACCGAGAACTGGGTCACCGCGAGACCGATCGACGGGCGGAGGAAGTCAATTGACTCGAGACCCGCTGGAGGTGGCCGGCGACCCCGCCCCCAAGTGGCGCTGGGAGCTTGCCGCAGGCGTCCGGGGCCATCATGGTCGGGGGCTGGAGGTCGGGAGATCGGGGTCCGGGTGTCGAGTCGGGCCTCCAGCGCGTCCCGCGATCAGCGGCACCACGACGAGGGTGAGGGGCATCGTAGGTGCCCACTTCGAGGCACTTGTGAAGTTTCCGTGGGTCACACGAGCTGCTCGGCGACGGAAGTGGCAGGAAAGCCCGGTTGACGGCGAGCCCCTCACTGTTTGAGGTCGTGGTCCGCCGCTCGTTGAACGAACACAGCGACGGGACAAGCACTCTCGTCGCGACCGCACGCGGAGAAGGCACACAGCCGGCAAAGCCAGCCGCCCGGTGGGCTCTTGGCATTGGCCCGTTCGCCAAGTCGAGCAGCAGTCAACTCTTGGAGGAGACGCTCAAGGAGCGGCGTGAGCGTCTCGCGTTCGTCGGTGTTCAGCTTGTCCAGAAGGGTCTCGGTAGCGGCGTGGCGTGCGGCCAAGACCCGGCGTGCAGCCTCGTTGCCACGCGGGGTAAGGGTCACTGCTACGGTACGTCCGTCGCGTCCGGGGCCCCGTTTGACGAGGCCGATCTCACTGAGTTTGTCGATCAAACGGACCGCGCCAGAGGGGGTGAGGCCGACGACTTGTCGGAGCTGGTCGATCGACGCCCCGCCCAAGAACTCGTGCAGGGCCACGAGCGCTGCGGGAGCAGCGGACCCGTGGCCGGCCGCCGTCTCCTCGGCGCGGCGCGCCCGATCGCTGACCCCGAGCGCCAGAACGGCGAGCAGGTTCGCCTGTCGGGCCTTGGTTGACTCGTCCACAAGTGGCAGTCTAGACTAATATGTGTGAGTCACTCAAGGATCTACTCGCCGACCGGCGGCGGACCGATGAATCTTCTTGGAGGTGTGCGATGAGTCCTGACGCTGTGGCGAGCCTTTACATGGTGAACCTCGACTGTGCCGATCCGGGGATGATGGCACGCTTCTACTCGGCACTCTTGGACTGGGAAATGCCCTACTGCGAGGACGAATACTCGATGGTCTCAGATGGCAAGACCTCCATCGGGTTCGGTCGAGTCGAGGGATACCGCCCGCCGAAATGGCCCGACGACGAGCATGCCAAGCAGTACCACCTCGATTTTCGTGTGACCGACGTGGCGAAGGCTCAGGCCAGGGCTCGAGAGCTAGGCGCTTCGCTCCCACAATTTCAGCCCGGTGGTGATCGCTGGCGCGTGATGTTGGATCCCGAGGGGCGTCCCTTCTGCCTCGTTCCCGAAGTCACCGGGTCTTGAGTGCGTCACGATCGTGGCCGTAAGGACGCAGCACTCGGAAGAGGGTCGGCGGCAGGGACCGGTTCCGACCCGCGTGTGTCTCGAGGTCGGCTCGACATGGGTGTTCGCGACGGCGCTCGATTGGCCTGGATGGTGTCGGCGCGGTCGTGGCGAGGACCAGGCCTTGGCATGTCTCAATGACTA
>DAHVDN010000008.1:77045-78421 GCA_027313505.1 Candidatus Dormiibacterota bacterium | reverse complement strand
GGCGTCATCCAGCGGCCGGTCCCGGAACAGCGCCAGCTCCACATCGAGCTCCTGGCAAATGCGGCTCACCTCGCTCTTGGAGACGTGGCAGCCGCCCATCGCCTGCACCAGGTCGTCAACCTTGCGGGTGCTGACCCCGTGGACGTATGCCTCCTGGATCACTGCCCACAGCGCCCGCTCGATGCGCCTCCTCGGTTCCAGCAGGCTGGGTAGGAAGCTCCCCTGCCGCAGCTTGGGGATCTCCAGCTCCAGCCGGCCCACCCTGGTGTCCAGGAGCCGGGAGCGGTGTCCGTTGCGGTGGCCCACCCGGCTCTCCGTCCGCTCATGGGGCTGGGCTCCCAGAACTACCGCCGCCTCCGCCTCGATGAGCGCCTGCAGCGTGTGCTCCAGGATCTCTCGCAGGCTGTCCTGGTCTGAAGTCGAGATGTAGCCAAGCAGGGCGTCAAGTGGCATGCTGTTGGGGGTCATCGTGTCTCCCGGTCTGTGAAGAGGGTTGGTTGCACGGTGGCCTTTTTCGTGCCCGCTCCCAGCACGATCTCGACCACGCTACTTACACCAATGTATGGGACATGACCGGCTCGCGCAGTTGGACCGGGCGATGGACGAGGTCTCCTTGCTGCTGGCTCCTGGAGCAGGGAGCCGGGCTGTACATGGCTCGGGTCCGGGCTCCAACAGCTGCCAACTGCATTTCCGCACCCTGGTGTCCCGGAAACTGAGCCGCGGCACGGGAGACTGTGGTCCCAAGGGGTCGAGATCGCTATGAGCTAACTCGCCGGGCGCGCCACTGCACCACCAGCTGCTGAGTCCCGAGCGCCAGCCCGAGGTAGAGCAAAAGGCTCGCCTCCCCAACGCCGTTGCCAGCGTCTAGTCCGAGGTGAAGGCCGACGGCGATTACCCACAGGAAGACAGTTGCCCAAGTGCCCTGTCGGACCAAGCGCCCCTCCCGCACCCAGATGCGAACCGTCCAGGCTCGCACGGCGCCAAGCCCGACTGCGAAGACCAGCAGGCTCACCGCCAGGAACGTCCCTTGCAGTGAAGTGAATGGATGCACCTGTGCGTAGCCATCCAACTCGATCAGTCCCACCACAGCCAGGACGGTCGGTAGCAGTGGGTTCGCCCTCACCCCGCGCACCTTCATCTGCCGGAACAGCAGCAGCGCCAAGATCGCGAGCCCGAGAACCAGGCTGCCAACCGCTGAGAGCAGACTTCCTGGGTTGCTGATTGGGGCAACCGCGACGGTCATCGGATTCCCTCCAAAGATGCTGGAGCCACCGACCCCGGGCAGCCGTCACCTGATGGAACAAGGTCGTCCGTGGCCGCTCCGCCAGTCTCGCAGATGGCAGCTGGCCGCTCCAAACCGGAAAGGCGAGGTTACA
>DAHVDN010000008.1:68119-77036 GCA_027313505.1 Candidatus Dormiibacterota bacterium | reverse complement strand
CAACAAGGTCGTCCGTGGCCGCTCCGCCAGTCTCGCAGATGGCAGCTGGCCGCTCCAAACCGGAAAGGCGAGGTTACAAGGCGATGAATGGGCTCCCCCTCCGCTGCGCCCCAGTCGGTGGTGATGTACTCGGTGACCGCGTGGTGGGCATGCAGGGGGGCGAACTCCGAGTTTTTGGTTGGCCTGTACTCGGCCCACCATGCCAGACTCGGCGACTAGAAAAGCTCAAGCGGAGGAGGTCGCTCGGTCTCTGCACCAGGCGCTGGCAGCTGCGGGGGACGCCGGGTACTGCCCGGCAAGGCTGGGACCACTCTATGACGAGGATGCTCGGATATGGGTCGGAACCGATGACGCCAAGAAATGCGCCTGCGGCTGCGACGCCGCCCTGGCGGCCTATGAGGCAAGGCACCTTCGCCGCTGATCTGGCTAAGGGCTCACCACAGATCCGCCGACCCCGCTCTTAGAGTGGCGCTTGTCAGGCAGCTTGCTCCAGCGCCCGGCGTGTCAGCACCTCAGCGAGGTGGAGTCGGTACTCGGAGCTGGCGTGGACGTCGCTGGTGGGATGGAGTCCATCGGTCGCGTGCTCTGCGGCCTCTTTAGGATTCGCCCCTGAGCGCAGCGCCGATTCCACCGCATGGGCTCTGACTGCCGTCGGTCCGGCGTGGGTGATTCCGACCCTCCAGCCGTCGTCTGACATCTGGACTCCCACCCCGACAATTGCCCAGTCGAAGAGTCGCCTGCGGAACTTGAGGTAGCGATGGGCTCCGGTGGCGACCGGGAAGTCCACCTCACAAACCAACTCATCTGGTGCCAGTGAGGTGGTGAAGAGGTGCTGGAAGAAGTCGCGGGCGGGGATACGCCGACGGTCGGTGACGATGGTGGCGTCCATCATCAGGGCCAGTGTCGGATAGTCGCCGGCGGCATCTGCGTGAGCCATCACCCCGCCGATAGTTCCCCGGCTCCGCACCTGCGGGTCCCCGACTTCAGAGGCGATCTCCGAAAGTAAGGGAAGGTGGCGACGAACCACCTCAGATCGAACCAGAGTGGCGTGCCGGGTCATGGCTCCCACCAGGAGCCTGCCATCCTTTGGGGTGATGTAGTCGAGCTCCCGCAGACCGTTCACATCGATGAGATGCTCCGGTTGGGCCAGGCGCAAACGCATCATCGGAAGCAGGCTCTGGCCTCCGGCGATCAGCTTCGAGTCCGGACCCGCCGAGCCAAGCTGAGCGACGGCGTCGGCCACGGAGGTGGCACGTGAGTACCCGAATGCAGCAGGTATCAAGACTGTGCCTCCTGAATCAGCTTCCAGATCCGGCCGGGACTGGCCGGCATATCCACATGGTGGATGCCCAACGGACTGAGCGCGTCACAGATGGCGTTGATCACCGCGGCGGAGGAGGCGATGGTGCCGGCCTCGCCTATCCCCTTGACCCCAAGTTCGTTGGTTGGACTCGGAGTGACAGTGCGATCCAAGGTCAAGTCGGGGATCTCGTTGATGGTTGGAACCAAGTAGTCCAGGAGGGTCCCCGTTTGCATCAGGCCGGACTCCTGGTCGTAGGCGATCTCCTCGAAGAGAGCCTGGGCGATCCCTTGGGCGATGCCACCGTGCAGCTGACCTTCCACGATCATCGGGTTGATCACATTGCCACAATCGTCCACTGCCACATATCGCTGCAAGGCGACCGCGCCGGTGTCCCGGTCCACCTCCACCACGCAGATGTGCGCCCCGAACGGCCAGACGAAGTTGGGGGGATCGAAGTAGCTGACAGCCTCCAGGCCGTGCTCCATCCCCGTCGGCAGATTCGGTCCGTATGCGGCGAGGGCCACCTCCTGGATGGTCTTGTGCGCTGTGGGGTCACCCTTGACGGCGAAGGTACCCTGCTCGAAGACCAGGTCGTCAGGCGAGGCTTCAAGGAGGTGGGCTGCCAGGTTTCGAGCCTTGTCCCGGACTACCACCGCGGCCTTGTGGAGGGCCATCCCCCCGACCGCGAGGCTGCGGCTACCGTAGGTCCCGTAGCCGAAGGAGGGTCCCTCGGCAGTATCTCCATGGCGCAGCTCAACCATCTCAAGGGGCATGCCGAGGGTATCCGCCACAATCTGCGAGAAGGTGGTGTCGTGGCCCTGCCCCTGAGCGTGGGTACCAACGTAGGCGGCGACCGAACCGGATGGCAGGAACCGGATCTGGGCTGCTTCAACGAGCGATATCCCCCCGGTCGCCGCCGCAGTTGGCTGGCTCGGCCCGAAGCCGCAGATCTCGACCCAGGTGGAAAGGCCGATCCCGATCAGCCTGCCTTGCTTCCGCGCCTCCTCCTGCCGCCGTCTCCATGAGGAGTACTCGACCAGCTCCAGCGCGCGATCCAGCGAGCCATCGTAGTTGCCGGAGTCGTAGGTCAAGCCGAAGTTGTTGACGAAGGGGAACTCCCGGGCAAAGTTCTTGCGTCGCAGGTCGGCGGGATCCATCCCTATCTCTTGCGCCACTCGGTCGACCATCCGTTCGCACAGATGGGTTCCCTCTGGACGACCCGCCCCTCGATAGGGGTCGGTGGGCACCTTGTTGGTGAGCACTCCGATGGTGCGCGCCTGGATCGCCTGCCAGCGGTAGACGCCGCCGGCCATCAGACAGGCGCAGGCCTGAAAGGCGCCGAAGGTCCCGTGATAGGCACCCAGATCGAGGACCTGCGTGAGGCGCAGCCCGAGCAGGGTGCCGTCCCTCATAGCGGCGGCTTCCGCGGTGAAGACCTGGCCGCGTCCGTGGTAGGTGGTTAGGACACTTTCGGTCCTGGTCTCGATCCAGCGGACCGGCCGCCCCAGAATCCGAGAGGCGGCGGGCACGAGGTAGTCCTCAGGGTAGGGGCTGATCTTGCTCCCGAACCCTCCGCCGACGTCCTCCGACACCACCCTCACACGGCTCTCCGGAAGACCCATGGCTCCGGAGATGAACAGGCGGATGAAGTGGGGGTTCTGGCTGCTCAGCCAGATCGTCAACCGATCGTCGTAGGGGGAGTAGTCCGCCAGAACACCGCGCGGCTCCATGGGTGTTGGCGCCAGCCGTTGCTGCAGAATTCGCTCGGTGACCCGCACCTCGGCTCGGGCGAAGGCGGCCTCGATGTCACCGCCCTCGAACGTCATGTCCCAGCCGATATTGTCGGGTCCGTCGACGTGGGCCAGGTGGGTACCCTCTCGCAACGCCTCCTCAGGGTCCACGACCGCCGGCAGTGGCTCGTATTCAACCCGGACCAGTTCGGCGGCGTCTGCGGCCAAGTATCGATCCGTCGCAACCACCACCGCCACCGGTTCCCCCTGGAAGCAGCTCTCATCCCCCGCGATCGGGAATCGATCCGGAACGAACTTCTTTTCGGGGACGAAACTTGGCGTGACCGGCATCACACCCTGCAATTGCTTGTGAAAGTCCTCGGCGGTGAGAACGGCCAGGACTCCGGGAGCCGCCGCCGCCGCTCCCTTGTCGATCCGAAGGATGCGGGCGTGGGGGTGTGGGCTTCTAACCACCGCCATATGAAGAAGACCGACCGGCAGGCGGTCCTCAATGAACCGCCCATGACCGGTGATCAGGCGGGGGTCTTCTCGGCGCTGAACACGGGCTCCAATCAGCTGACTGACCGCCATCCCCTATCCTCCAACCGCAGTTGGTGCCGCTGACCCTTCCCGTATGGCCTTGGCCGCCGCATGAACGGCACGCCGGATGTTCACGTATCCCGTGCAGCGGCAGAGATTGCCCTCCAAACCCCGGCCGAGCTCCTCATCTGTGGGATCCGGATTTTCGGCGAGCAGGGCAGAGGCGGCCATGATGAAGCCTGGGGTGCAGAAGCCGCACTGCAGGCCGTGGGACTCCCAGAACGCCGTCTGCAGTGGATGCATCTCCCCCGGGGGGGCGAGCCCCTCGATCGTCGTGATCGCCATCCCCTCGGCTTGGACCGTGAGCATGGTGCAGGACTTGACTGGGGCCCCGTCGCACAAGACCGTGCAGGCTCCGCATTGGCTGGTGTCGCAGCCCACGTGAGTGCCCGTGAGCCCGCACCGCTCCCGAAGGAAGTGCACCAGCAGCAGCCGGGGTTCGACCTCCTCAACCCGAGCGACGCCATTGACCGCCAACCGCACTGTTTGGGCCATAGTCAGCCTCCGTTAAACGCGGACAGCTCCGCTCGACTCCCCCGGTCTTTCGCAACGCACCTGCGACTCTCCGCATGGGCTGTCGTGATCCAGAACTCCGGACAGCTCGCTGCCAGCGAAGTATGGTCTCAAGCGCGGTCCTTTGCAAGTGCGGGCGCGAACACCCCGAGCGGCGTCTGGCGGCGGCATTTGGTACGTCTGAGTCCGAGGGCAAAGACCCCGCACTGTGGCCCCGCCCCGCGCGGAGCCCTCTCGCTCCGGCTCAGCAGTGAGTCGGGTACCTGACGGTTCCCGGCCGTGAATCTGCAGTCGGCGGTACCCACCCGATGAGCCTTGGTAGTCATCTGGAAAGGAGGAAGGGTGGATGTAGCTTGGTGGAATTCCCTCATGAGCTTCAACATCAAGAATGACGAGGCGCCCTCGCCGGCCCGCCAGCGGGCGAGCGCGGCCGGCGAAAGCATCCCTCACGCCGTGACGGTGGCCGTCAGCGAACGGCTCTACCGGGCGGCTCGCATACTCGAGATCGCCAGAGACGCTGCTGAGAGATGGGTCGAGTCGCATCGAACCATCGACCACAGGGAGCTGCTCTACGGCGAGGCGGGGTTGCCGCGGTGATCGTCGACAAGTCGGCGATCGTGGCCATATTGCGGGGCGAGCCCGATGCCGAGCGCAACAGCTTGGCTCTCAGCCAGGAGCCCAGTCCGCGCATCTCAGCCGGAACCTATCTCAAGACGGCCTTAGTGCTCGACGCGAACCATGGTCCCGTGCTCAGCGGCCGACTGGATGACCTCCTGGCTGTGGCGCAGGTCAAGGTTGAACCGGTGACCAAAACGCATGCCGAGATCGCTCGTCAGGCCTTTCGGGACTTCGGCAAGGGTAGTGGCCCCGCGGCTGGGCTCAATCTGGGAGACTGCTTCGCCTACGCACTCGCCCGCGACTCAAAAGAACCGCTGTTGTTAAAGGGAGCCGACTTTATCGAGACCGACGTCAAGTCGGCTCCGGATGACGGGGCACATGGCGGGTGAGTTTGGGCAGGAGGTAGGTCGGCGATCTCGCCAGCACCCATACGCCGTCCCGTCCGTCCATCCCCCACGACTCGAACCCCGGGGCCGCCCGGAGGAGCCCCTCCCGACCAGGTAGCTGAGCGACCCGGAAATGATGGCGCACCTCGGCGCTCCGGAGCGGCCGGTGAAGAATGCCGAGCTGCAGCAGGGCTACGAGCGGGACGGCTCCGTACAGTTCAGGAGTGGGACAGGTGCCCCGTCAGAGGCTCTCGGGTGGATCGGACATCGGCACCGCGGCTGGCGCGCTGAGGATGTATTCGAGATCGCGTGGTCTGTCTTGCCACCATTCCAAGGCCGGGGAGCCGCCCGGGTCGCCGCTGCTCAAGTCATACCGAAGAGCGCCTGAGACGGTCGGCGGCGGTCTCTACACGCGTTCCCTTCGATCGACAACGCTCCATCCAATACCGTCTGCCGCCAGGTAGGATTCGAGCCTATTGAGGAGTGCAACTTCAAATACCCGAAGGGCATCGTCATGAGGCGCAATGACTCGGCTCTCGATCTGCTGACGACACGCCAGCACTTCACCATTCGCGGTCAAACCGACCCAGTCCCCTGCCCGGAGCCGAGGTAAGCGGAGAAGTCCCGGTTCTCCCGCACCCGTAACTTCCCGGTCTCCGGGACGCGCCCCGACCTGCGCGCCCGATGGGGTTGAAGGAGGCTGACGAAGGAGAAAGCTCTCAGGCACCGTGAAGCGGCTTGCGCTGGCCCTTTTGTCAGGCGAGGATCTTAGCTGCGGGTAGAGAACCCGAGGAGGTTGTGCTGAGCATCCAGGAACTACGTGAGGTCACCACGTTCGCCACTGAGAGGGCGGAGGAGGTGCTGGGGATCTTCGAGAGTTCTCACCCGGACGACGCGCGCCCGCGCCAAGCCATCGCCGCCGCCTGGGTTTTCGCTCGTGGTGGTGGCCGGGGGAAGGCCCTCCGTGACACCGGGTGGGCGGCGCACAGGGCGGCCGGTGACGCTTCCACGGGGGCAGCCGGCGAAGCGGCGCGAGCAGCTATGTCTGCAGCATCCGCCGCCTACCTGCATCCCCTCGCCGACGCGCACCAGGTGAAGCACATTCTCGGAGCCGCGGCCCACGCAGCGAGGGCTGCTGAACTCATGGCCGGCGACGATCGGGGTGTCGGTGCTGCACAAATTGAGTACGCACGTCTGCGCGCCACCCCAACTGTCGCAGAGGTGCTCAACCGGTACCCCGCTGCCCCTCTTGGCGGAGGCCGAGTCGGGGAGCTGCTTCGTGGTCTGGATGACATTCTCCGCGGCCGACTCTGAATGGCTCGGTGCACCTCGTCTCCTATGTCGAAAGGTCGCTGTACCGGAGTGCCATCAAAATTGTGGGAAGTCGAAGGGACGCCAGGCCCTGGCCGGGGCCGCTGTCCTGTCCCGACCCCTGCAGGGCCCGGCCCGGTTCTAGGTGAACTGGGGGTGCTGCAACTTCCCCGCCCGGCACCTCGGCGGCTGGACCGCTCGGAGGAGTGGTCCCGGCTCCGCGGTCATCGGAGCAGCGGCAACACCTCGCTGAGGGTACCGATCTCCTGCCCTCCCCACTTGGCGTCCGGGTCGTACTGGAGGTGGGAGTCCGGCCTTCCCGGGTGATGAACGATCCGTAGCGCTCTGATGCCGACGGACTCCGCGCCGCTCAATTCATGACTTCCGCCGTCGCCCACATAGATGCACTCCGAGGGGCCCAGGCCCATCCCGGCCAGCGCCTTGCGATAGAGCTCACCATCGGGCTTCCTTCGGCGCTCGGTCCAGGAGAAGAGCGCGATCTGAATCGGCCCGGTCCAATTGAGCGACGGCCACAGCTCTGGCGTCTCCGAAGAGGAATCGCTGATCACGGCCACCCGGACCTCCCGATCGCGCAGCGTCGCCAGCAGGGACGGCGTCTCCTGGCGCGGCTGGCCCAGCACCTCGCGAAACTGTTCCAAGCGCAACTCGGAGGCGGCTCGGATCGCGGCGGCGCTGGGCTGGTGACCCACCCGGAGGCATAGCCGAGTCAGCATCTCCGGTAGAGGCCCCAGTGCTGCGGTGGCCCGCTCCGTGTAGCTGGTCTCCATCAGCTGCTGAAAGGCATCAACTGGGGCCCCGAGGGTGCGAGCCAGCTCGGTGGTGCGCACTCTCGCTTGCTCGACGTCCCAACCATCTATCAGGGTGCCATAGAGATCGAAGAGCACTCCCCGGTACGGCACCGGTCCAGTCTACTGGGGCTTGGTTGGGCTCCGATCTCCCCGATGGCCGGCTTCGGTACTGGCCTCGGGCAGCCCGGCGATCATCTCCAGAGCGTGCGGAAGAGCGGGCCACACAGCCTCGAGACTCTCCTGCGTGGCCCGCAGCGCTCCGGGCAAGGCCAGCACCAGGGTGGAGCCGACCGCGACCGCCACCTGCCGAGACAGCATCGCGTGGGGTGTGTGCTCTGCTCCCGCGCGGCGCATCGCCTCACCGAATCCCGGGATCTCGAAATCGCCGACGGACAGCACCGCCTCAGGAGTCCGATCTCGAGGGTGCAGACCGGTGCCGCCGGTACAGACGAGGATCGCTGGCCGGAGCTGGGTCACGGTTGCTCTAATCCATTGCGAGACCTGGTCGGGCTCATCTGGCAGGAGGTGGCGCACAACGATCTGAGAGGGCAGGTCCGGGAGCCGTTCGGCGAGCCAGTCACCGCTGCGGTCCTCCCTCTGCCCGACCGACCCGAGGTCGCTGACAGTTAGCAGAGCCGCCCCCCATAGTCCGGTCACCTTCGGGCGCTCACACCTATCCCCCTCAGCCATGGGGACCCTCGGTGCCGCTTGGGGTCACCAGCGGCACCAGCGCCGCCTCCGGGGTCGCAACCTGTTGAAACTCCCGAAAGCGAGAACGGAGGCTGGCGTACTGGCTGTTCAGCGCTGCCTCATCCTCGCCGCCACCGGCGCTCCACTCACCCATGTAGTGCACCGCCACTATCCCCGCCTGAAGTGATTCCTTGAGGCAACCGAAGCATGGCCTCATTGTCGTGTGTAGGGTCGCTCCCAAGGTGGATTGCCCGAACCGAGCCGCGGCCAACAGCGCGTTCTGCTCCGCGTGGACACAGATACACAGGTCATAGCCCCGACCCTCGGGATAGGCGTCGCTGCTGCGATTTGCACATCTGTGGCAGCCCCCTTCCGAGCAGTTCGGCATGCCGATTGGGGTCCCGTTGTAGCCGGTGCTCAGCACCCTGTTGTCGCGCTCTACCACAGCCCCAACCCGCCGGCCCAGGCAGTCGGCCCTGGTTCGCGCTGCCAGGGCCAGGAGCATGAGGTACCCCTGCTTGCTGGGCCTGGCAAGGTTCCCCTCGCTCACTGCTTCCGCACCCTTGGACCGGGACTCATCCCCTGAGTTTGACAGCGCGGCAGGGGGAGCTGTCAGCCAAGCGCCTCCAAAACGCTGGAGGTGTCGACCACTGTCGCGAACTCATCGTGCAGGCTGGCTCCGGTTGCCTGGGCTATCTGCTCGGCGGGAATCGCCTGTCCTAAGGGAGTCATTCGGTCGAATGCGCGGGTGGCGTCCAGGATAAGGAAGGTCGCGTAGCCGAGATCACCGGCCATTCTGGCAGTGGTCTCACAACAATGGTCGGTGGCAATGCCGCAGATGGCGATCGACTCCACTCCGTGATCTTGGAGCCAGTGGTCTAGATCTGGCTTGCCGTAGAAGGCCGAGTGCACATGCTTGATGACCAGCAGATCGGGGTCTCCCTGCACCACCGCTTG
>DAHVDN010000008.1:0-67904 GCA_027313505.1 Candidatus Dormiibacterota bacterium | reverse complement strand
GCCCGGTCACCGCGACTCCAGGGCGCTGAGCAGCCGGGGATCAAGTCCGGGGAACCGGGACAGATACTCCGCGCGCTCCCGGCGGAGCCGTTCGACGATCGCTGCGTGCTCGTCGAGCCGACCCTGCCTGCGGTAGAGAAGCCGAGGCTGAAGCAGCTCCGGATCGTCGATACCAGGAACTTCGGTCGCGACCTCGTAGCCGAAGTCCGGATCCAGCTCCCAGGCGATGGTCCCCTCCGCGATTGCCTTGACGGCGGCCGAGGAGTCTGGGATGCGAACCTTCTTGGCAAGGGGGTCCCTCTCACCGCCTCCCACCGAGCCGGTGTTCAACAGATAGACCTGGAACCCCCCGCTGCGGTGAAGCTCGAAAAAGCGGTTGCCCTGCTGGGCGTGGAGGAGCGGGAAGAAGGGGTTGGTTCCGGGCACCCTGAGGGATTTCCCCGCCTCCGCCGCTCCTCCTGCCGCTGTGCCCTTGGTCTCTCCGAGCATGAAGTAGGTTGCGGCCTGCTCCACCGAGAGTCGGGCGACGGCGGGGATGATCCCATCATTTCGGTTAAGGATCAACAGGCCCGACACGGGAGGCGCATCCCGAGCATCTCGCGACCAACCGAGGGAGCTCATGGGGAAGACCGCTCTTCCGTTCTGGGTGTAGCTCTCGTCGAAAAAGTCGACGGGTCCATCCACCTCCCGCTGTGAGACGTTCTCCAGATATGCTCCAGGGGAGGTCACCGCCGCGTAGATCGTCGGCTCGTCCTTCTGGCTGAGGGCATAGGTTTTGGCGAAGCATCCGTTCTCGCTGCCGTACACCTTGCCCCCGGGCATGAGTGCCACGAAATCGTCCTGGACGGGCTTGCTCTGGTTCTGCCGGGTGAAGGTGGTGGTGGTCTTGCCGGTGCCAGAAAGACCCACGATGAGGAGCGTTCGCTCTCCACCTTCGGTCGGAACCACCTTACAGCCCGCATGCAGCGCCAGGCCACCCCGCTCGTAGACCAACCTGTTCCACATCCTAAGGAGCCCCTTCTTGGACTCCCCGAAGTAATCCGAGTTCAGCACCCTTGTCACACCCGCCTCCAGGTCGACGCAGATCATCCGATCCTTCGGATATCCCGGGGCTTTGAGCGCCGGAGTGTAGATCACCGTGAACCAGGGCTCGAAGTCGGCGCCAATCGTGTCGTCCTGGAAGAGGAGGTGGTCCTGCATACCGGCGATGTTGGCAAACTCCTGGTCCATGACCAGCCGGGCCGGACAGCGGAAATCAGGGTCGTTGCCGATGTAGCCATCAATCACCACGATGTCGCGGAGCTTGAGGTGCTCCTCCTGCAGGGCGGCGATGCGCTTGCCCTCGACGGAAGAGATGGTTTGGCTCGAAGTGGTGGATGGGTCGTCCGTGACGATGTAGGTGGACTCGGTGCTCCGAGCCAGCACCTCGGTCTGCACGTTGTAGTTCCCGTAGGTGGTCCTTCTGGCCGTGGGCATGGCGGCAGTAAGCGCCGTGAGCTCCTCCTGAGACGGCCTCCGTCGGACGCTGCGTGCCCTGGGGATATATGGCTTGACGACCTGGTTCATGGTGACCTCCTCAAACTGGCCCCAACGGAGGCATCCGCGGCAGATTACCGCAATCTAGCTCCCAAGGTGCGTAGCCCGGACTACGTTCAGCACCGGGGGCCTCGGATGAGGCCAACCACACCTCTCCGGAATGTCCTGGTGACGTAGGTTCCCGCACCCTACCGCGGCCAACAGCCGGCCGCCGGAGGAGGTACTCCCTAGCGCTGGGTCATCGGGTAACCGGGCGCGGCTATCCCCGCGAGTCTCCTCATCGCCGCCGCCGCACCAATTCCAGATCGGTGTCCCTCGGGGGCGGCTACGACCTCGAAGCCCAGTTAACCGCGGTCGTCCCTCGTGGCGACATCGGCCCAAGGTCACTGGGCCATTCCCGCTCAGAGGAGCTTAGAGTTGCAGTGGCGCTTGTCGGCACAGCGCGTGAGACCAAAGGAGGATCCTGTTATGGCCGATCCAGACGGCACCCACCACGTCGGGGCGACCGTGGCCGCGATGATGACGCGCGCGGTGATAACCACCAACCCGGAGATGACAGTCGAGGAGGTGGCCTCCATGCTTCATCAACATCACATCACCGGTGTGCCGGTGGTTGACGAGCACCAGCGGGTGGTCGGGGTGGTGAGCGAGATGGACGTGGTGCGCAAAAAGGGGCGCACCGTAGCCGAAATCATGACCCACACTCCGCGCACCATCGAAGAGCAGGTCCCCCTTGTCGAGGTTGCGGAGCTGCTGATGACAGAGCGGATAAGGAGGCTCCCGGTGGTGCGCCATGGGAAGTTGGTGGGGCTGATCTCCCGGACGGACTTGGTCAGGTTCTTCGCTCAGCATCAGTGGGCCTGTGCCGAGTGCGGGGCGACCCAACGGGGCCTGGAGCCCCCGACGAGCTGTCCCAGCTGTGGCGCGGAGGCCTCCTTCCAACTGGAAGAGGCTCCACACGGAATGTGAGCCTGCCCCCAGGGGCCGGTTACTCCGAAGTCCTGGCCCGGAGCTTCCTGAGATCGTGCACCGCGTCGATCCAGCGAATGGTTCCGCTGTAGGACCGCATCACCACTGAGTGAGTCTCCACCTGTTCGCCCGCGAACCGAACTCCACCAAGCATCTCTCCGTCGGTTATCCCGGTGGCGGCGAAGAAGATGTTGTGCCCTCCTGAAAGCTCATCGGCTGGGAAGACGTGATCTGGGTCGAACCCTTCCTCTCCCACCAGCTCCCGCTCGGCCTGGTCGCGGGGCCAGAGCCGGCACTGGATGTCCCCCTCGATACACCGCACCGCACAGGCGGTCAGCACCGCCTCGGTGGCTCCTCCAATCCCCATCAGGACGTCGATCCCCGTGCGCTCTGGAAGGGCCGCCATGATGCCTGCCGCGACATCTCCGTCGGTGATCAGCATCACCCTTGCTCCCGCCCGTCGGATCTCCGCCAGAAGTTGCTCGTGTCGTGGTCGGTCGAGGACCACCACCGTAAGGTCCTCTATATGGCGCTCCTCCGCTTCCGCGATCCGCAGGAGGTTCTCGGTCGCTGACTTTCGCAAATCAATGGCCCCTCGAGCCTTCGGTCCCACGACCAGCTTCTCCATGTAGAAGCAATGGGTCTGGAGGAGGGTGTCACGGTCGGCCAGCGCCACTGGTCGCGATACCCCCGGGGAGGCCCCGAGCCACCAGCCGCGTGCCGTCGATCGGATCCACCGCCACGTCCATGAGAGGAGGATTGCCGTTTCCGACCTGTTCGCCGATGTAGAGCATCGGAGCCTTGTCCTTTTCCCCCTCACCGATCTTGACCACGCCGGCCATGTCCACGTAAGAGAGGCTGCGACGCATCGACTCCACCGCCGCCCGATCCGCGGCGATCTTGTCGTCGCGACCCATGAAGCGGGCCGCAGACATGGCGGCACCCTCCGTCACCCGCACCAGCTCCATGGCAAGGTTTCGGTCGGTGGGCGTGCCCGGGTCGGTCGTCAGAAGGTGGGTCTGGTTGGGGTCTGAGGGTGATGGCATCGCCAGCCCAGAATACCGTTTGACCGTGGCCCACCGGCCGCTGATCGGCGCAGAATCAATGGGATGGCTCAGAATCGTCCGATCCCGAACTCAACCGAGGCGACCACTCCCAGCAGGTTTGCGTACGACGAGGCGGCGAGATCGCTGGTCGTGGAGTGGCGGGACGGCGTCACTGAGAGGATCCCATTCGACAGGCTGCGGCGGTCCTGCCCCTGTGCAGCCTGTCGGGGAGAGCTGGGCAGCCCGGGGCGGTTCCAACTGGACCCGGAGTTGCGTCCGGGCGAGGACGATTTGGCGGATATCGCGCTGGTCGGCAACTATGGCCTCAAGGTGATCTGGGGCGATGGCCATGACACCGGAATCTACCGTTACGAGCACCTGCGGGAGCTGGGGAGCCGGCCCTCCGGCTAAGACTGCTCCTCAAGAAGCCGGCGCACCTTGGCGGCGACCAAGGTCGGCTTAAACGGCTTGATGACCACATCCCTGGCACCGGCGTCCAGAGCCAGGCGCTCTCCCTCGGGATCGCGTTGCTCCGGCATCAGCACCACCCCGGCACGAGGGGCCTCACCGGACTCGATGAGGCGACGACAGAGGGTGCGCCCATCTTCCTCCAGGGTCACATCGCACAGCAGCAGGTCGACTCCGCCACCAAGGCATAGTCTCTCGGCCTCCGCAGCCGTCCTCACCCAGGTGACCCGGTGCCCCTCCATGCCGAGCTTGAAGTCGAGGATCCGGCCGATCATCGGCTCGTCCTCAGCCAAGACGATGTGGGCGCTCTCTGCCTCCTCCATCGTCGGAGTGTACCGGGCACGGCTCCAACCTCCCCTCCATGACCGTCAAAACTAATTCGCCAAGGGGACGCGGCCGGAGGGCGCGATATTGAGGGCCGCCTCGGAGCTGTACCCCTGGACGGCCGGTGCGATCAGGGTGCTCTCAGTCATCCGAGAAATGAGTCTGGCGGTGGAGAAAGCCCGGTCCCGCGCCAATTCCACCTGTTCAGCTATCAAGGCGGGCCCTCAGGGGATCGACCTCCCCAGTCAGCATCTCGGCTACCTGGCGGTGAGGTCGGCTCCCGATGCTACAACGTCGCCGGCCGCTACTGCTCACGCTGCCCGGTGCGACCTCTTGTGACTGGGACGGGTCCCTTGATCGAGCTGCGACCACCGTCGCAGTTTCGCATCGGCTCTGCGACGGCGGGATGCATATCGACGACCAGGTCCAAGACTTGGCGCTCGTGGAAGGGAAACGGAGGTTGCTTGCCTCAGCGCTTGCCCTGCTCGCCGCCACCGCAGGCGCGGTGGGGGTGCTGGCCGGCACAGGCTTGACCGCCGCGTCCGCGAGCGCTCCGCCCGCAACCACTCCCCCTGCGTCCACCGCGGTGAGCAACCTTTCCACTCTGGTCGCTCACGCCAAGGCCAAGGAGCTCTCCCTGCTGGATCAGGTGCAGACAGCCAGGAAGACGCTGGCCGCGGAGCGGGCCGAGATTCAGCAGGCGCGCTCTCAGCTCGCCTCGCTGATCTCGGCCGAATACACGGGAGCATCGAGCGGCCTCCTGGAGCTGTTGGCCAGCAATTCCCTTGACCAGGCACTCAACACTCAGATCACTCTGTCGAGGCTGACCGCGGCGGAGAAGAGTGCCCTGCAGCAGCTGGGTGCCAGCGTAGCGGCAGAGCGGGGCACTGAGAAGGCTCTCGTGGTGGCGCAACAGGCTGCGACCGTTACCGAGAAGAGGCTTCAGGCTGAGGAGATCGTCGCCGCCTTCGAAGCCGCCAACCCCCCTCCATCCGCACCTTCCTCAGCAACCTCCACCACCGGCGGCGCTTCCCAAGCGGCCGCCTCCCCAAGAGCTGGAGCCACCGCGACATCCACACCGCCGGCACCATCTCCCTCATCGCAGCCGACCCCATCCCGGCCGGCGCCGTCTCCGACACCCACCACTCCACCCCCCTCGCCCAATCCCAGCCCCGCGGTGGGCCAGTTCTCGGTGAACACCAATTTGACCCAGCCGAGTGGGATAACGGTCTCACAGATTCAACAATTCCTGCAGGGAACGCCGCTGGAGGCCGACTCGAGCTACTTCATGACCGCCCAGGCCACCAGCCACGTCAGCGCCATCTATCTGATCTCCGACGCAGTGCTGGAAACCGGATGGGGAACCTCTCAGCTGTACCTGGTGAAGCACAACCTGTTCGGATTTGAGGCGTATGACCTCAACCCATTCGGCGACGGAGCCACCTTCCCCAGCGACCAGGCCTGCATCAGCTACGTCTCCTGGTTTGTCTCAGTGAATTACCTGACCCCGCCTGGATACCAGGTGGCCAACTACCCTGGCCAATCGGGGCAGGTGCCCACCGGCCAGTACTACAACGGCCCCACCCCTACCGGGATGAACGTGGATTACGCCAGCGACCCCCTGTGGGCGACCAAGATCGCCGAAATCGGAGACCTGCTTCAGTCGACTCCGGGCTGATTCAAGCGGACCCACTGGGTCGGCGACTACCGTGGCGGTGTGACCTCAGAGCACTTCGGTGAAACTCCAGTCCCCCTCCGGGATTACTTCTGCCTTGCGGACGGGCGCACCGCTGCTCTGCTGACCAAGCGTGGGGAGTGCCACTTCTGGTGCGCTCCCCGGTTTGACTCCCCGCTCCGGCTGGCGCGAATCCTTGACGCCCGTGGGGGTGGGTCGGTGGGCGTCACCTGCACCACCGGCCAGCGACCCCAGTCCGGTTGGGTGGGGGACTCAAGCATCCTTAGTGTTGAGTGGGGGACTGTGGCGACTGTTCACTGCGCCCTCCTTGGTGATGGCGAGGGGGGAAGTGCCCTCTGCTGGTTGGTGGAGGGCACTCCCGGGCTTCCTGTCGAATTGGAACTCCAGGCGGCCTCCGCGGCAGGGGTCGGGTGGGAGGTTATCTCGAGTGGTGCCGTGCTGCCGCAGCCGGCCTTCCCGGATGGTCCCGGGGGGCCCTTGGAGCTGATCGCCTCTGAACCGCTTCCAGCCGGCCAGACTGCCCTCAAGCTGACCCTGCCTGCCCATGGCTTGGTGATCTGGGTCCGCCATGGTTTTGCCAGCGATCCACCTTCTCCGCTGCTTCGCAGAATGCGGTTGGGTGGGGCCGCGGCTGTGGCTGAGTCGCGCGAGTCGTTCGAGCGATCGGCTGCCGAAAGCGAGCACTGGGTGGCGGGGCTGCTCGCCGGGCCCAGTCTGGAAGGGCCGATGGACAGGGCGCCGCGGTGGGCACGAGCAGCGCTCGCTCGGTCGCTACTTACCATTCGGGGCCTCCAAGATTGGGAGTCTGGCCTGGTGGTCGCCTCCCCACTCACCTCGATCCCGCAGTGGCCTAGGAGCGAGCGCTCCTGGGACTACCGCTACGCCTGGCTACGAGACTGTGCCGACGCTGGGCTCGCACTCTGTCGAGCGGGCGCCGTGGAGGAAGCGGCCCGATTAGGGGAGGGAGTGGCGACCTTACTCGATGGGGAAAAGGCCCCCCCGGTCTCCCGCCTCGACGGATCGGCACTCCCTGTGGAGCATGTCTTGACACACCTCGAGGGTTACGGAGGTGGGATGGTGCGCATTGGAAACGGCGCCGCTGGACAGGTTCAGGTCGACACCCTGGGCGAAGTCATCAGGTTCGCGGAGGCACTCGATCTGGTGGGAGGATGTCCAACCAGTCTGCTCAACCGACTGCCGACGCTGACGGATCAGGCGGCCCGGAGGTGGATGGACCCTGACCATGGCATCTGGGAGGTCAGGGGTGTGCCTCGCCACTATGTGCACAGCAAGGTTCTGGCATGGGCGGCATTGGAAGGGGCGCTTCGACTGGCAGCCCGGGGCCGAATCGCGGCCCCAGCTGAGCAACTCTGGCTGCGCGCACGCGATGAGCTAGCGGAGGCGATTCGCCTGCGCGGGACCGATCCGGGGGGCCGCCTGGTGATGGCCTTTGATGACCCCTCGGCCGACGCATCCACGCTGGCCGCATACATGGTCGGGTACCTCGGCCCGAGCGCCCCGGCGACTCTCGACTTCGTTCTTCAGGAGCTCGGAGATCAGTTCCTGTTGGCCCGACATCGGCCGGAGCGAGATCAGTTTGATGTGCCCTGCGCTCCCTTCATTTTCCCGGCGTTGTGGGCGGCGGTTGCGGAGGCCAGGTTGGGCCGCGGGGAGGAATCGGTGGCCCGACTGAGATCGATATTGGGATTGGCTGGAGGTGCGGGACAGCTATCCGAGGTCGCCCAGCCGGCGGAGTTCGCCATGCTGGGCAACTATCCCCAGATTCAGAGTCACGCCGCGGTGGTCGAAGCGATTCTCGAGCTCTTCGGCAATCGATGACCGATTCTCGGTCGCGGCGGCCGCTTCTATACTGGCGACCGGGGGTATTCGCGACCCGACACTCCTGAGCGCCCCGTTCGTCTAGTGGCCAAGGACACCGCCCTCTCAAGGCGGAGATCAGCGGTTCGAATCCGCTACGGGGTACCACAGGTTACCCAGCTGTCATGTGGAGGGACTTCCCAGTGCATCGTGACCCATCCAACCCCCGACCACTGGCCCAGGTGCCTGTCGCCGCGCATGGCCACCAGATCCAGGACAGGCATCAAACCGTTCTGCCCGACGAGCCCGCAGAGGCCACGGAAGCCTTGGCCTTACTCCTGTCCAACGACTCCTCCGGCCACTTACCAAGTAGCGTCTCGGAACTGCGGACGATCTGCGCCGCCCATCCCCAGTTCCTCGACGGATGGGCGCGATTGGGCCAGGCGGTCTACCTGGAAGGTGATCATCTGAGCGCCTATGCGTTTGCCCGAGTTGGCTACCACAGGGGCCTCGACAGGCTAAGGCGCAACGGCTGGGGAGGGACCGGGCAGGTCCGGTGGAGTGAGGCTGGAAACAAGGGGTTCCTCCGCGCCCTTCATCTGCTGATGGTGGCCAGCGCCGCCATTGGTGATGGCGAGGAGAACCTTCGGTGCCGCCAATTCCTCATCGACCTGGACCCGACCGATGAGCTGGCCATCGCTCAGCAGCCGCCTCTGACTGACGGGGAACTCGTCGGGGCGGCCGACCTCCCCTGAGCTGGTTGCGCTAGCTGCGCTAGCCCTCCTCCGCCGGCAGCGGAACCTTCCCATTCACGGGAGGGGACCCCTTGAAGCCAGCGGCGGTCCGGTGTCCACCGCCGCCGTAGCGGGTGGCTATCTCGCTGACATCCATCCCCTCGGGCGTGGACCTGAGCGACCAGCGAGCGACCTCCTTGGCCCCCTGCCACCAAACGGCAGCAAACGGATGCCCCTTGGCCAGCCTGTCCCCCAGCTCACTTTGGAGGACAGGGCAGTTCACAGTTGGGACCTTGACCCCCAAAATCTCCACCGGGCTGGCGTGGGCCGCAACCCTCTCAACCATCCGGCGCTGATACGCGAGCAAGGTCCGCCCCTCCGCACGCAGCTGCCCTACATCCAGAGAGTCCCATACCTGGAAGTCAAATGGCTTGCCCCGCAGCGCCGCGGAGACCTCTTCGCTCTCAGGTAGGGAGTTGCGCCACAGATCTCGATCCTGGACGTACTGCAGGAGCAGCGGAGCGGGCTCATCGTGGAGGTGCTCCCAGGCCATCACCGCTCCACTTCGGTTCATGTCAAAGACGCAATAGGACAGATCTCCGATCTCTCCCTCTGCCGAGCGGTGATGATCCAGCACCACCAGGTCGGCCGCCTGCTCTTTGAGGGCCATGGTCGTAGCCCTGTCGTAGGCGAAATCCGCCATGAGAACGTCGCGTCCAGCGAATTTGGGAGGGGCGTCGCCATGGCTGACGGGGACATAGTCAGCTCCATCCCCGTACACCTTCCAAGCCGCGAAGGCAGCTCCGAAACCATCTGGACAGTCCCCGTGATATACAACCAAGGGGCGTGCTGGGTCGATCGGCTTGGTGGGCTCATGGGGTGCGACGGCGCGCTCCTCGGCCGGAACAGTTGTGCTCAAGCGCTAACCGTAGATGAACCCTTCGACACCCTGCACGGTGTAGATCGCTCTTGTGTCAACTTCGCCCAGCCCCAGGTAGTTGGCCTCCCGGACGACGAAGCTGGTCGGGCTGAGTACGCTGACAACCCACGCCACGTGTCCGTAGAGGGGGTCATAGGCGCCGCCAGGGCGGAAGACAACTATCGAGCCGACTCTAGGGGTCATCCCCACCGCATAGGCACCCGACTGATAGTCCAACGCCACCCATTGGTCGGCGTTGCCCATCGGAGCCCAGGGCACGTAGGTCTGGGTGGCCACGTACCAGGTGCACTGGCCCCAGGGATATCCGTCCCCGGGGGTCGCGTAGGGTGGCAACGGAGCTGGAGACGTGCTGAGAATCGAACCCCCCTCGGCTCCGGCGGACCCTCCGTAGTAGCTGATAGCCGCCTCTTCAGCCTGGAGGGTCACGATCTGCCCCGCTATCTGCTGAATTTGCGCGGCAATCTGGCCAGCTTGGCCGCTGAGCGATGAGGCTTGGGCGTTGAAAGAGGCTTCCTCGGACTGGAGCTGGTCAGACTTGCCCTGGAATGCGGAAACCAGGGCTGCAACCTGCTTCTGCTGCCGGACCTGGCCCACCTTCAGCGTCTGCAGGGAGTCCTCCTCGGACAACAGGTGGCTGGTGAGCTGTGAAAATTCCTGGCCCACTGATTGCATCTGCAAGGTGTTGTCTACGAATTGGGAGATGCCGGAGCTGTTTGCGATGGCACTGCTGAGGTTGTTCCCGCTGCCGTGCTGGTAGAGCTGAGTGATGAGACCAGCCAGCTGCACCCGATCGACGGTGATCTGAGCCTGTGCGGCTGCGATCTGATCGTTGGTATTGGCGAGCCTGACGTCGGCGGCGTTCAATTGCTGCTGCGCCTGGGCGAGCTCAGTCTCCGCCTGGGCCACGAGCTGCTGAGTGGCGGCAGCCTGCTGTCCAGCCTGAGAAGCCTGGCCCTTGAGCGACGAGAGCTGAGCGCTGAGGGACGCCTCCTGTGACTGGAGTTGCTGGATTTGAGAGGCCAGGCCGGTGGCGCCGACATCTCCGGTTGCCAGCAGTGAACCCGCGCCGAGGACAAGTCCAAATATGCCCACGCGGGCCATCAGGCGCACAGGTCGCGAAAATGTACTGCGAGACATGAGCAAGGACGAGATCAAGAGTGTCTCGACTCGGCACACTAACACCCGTCGCAGTCCAATGCAAGTGATGTAACGATTCGGTGGTGGGTCAGATCGGCTTCGAACTAGGTCTGAGTGCTCTCAGTTGGGGCCACAGGTAGGCGAAGGCCTCATCGACTTCCATGGCCGCAAGCTTCGGCATCGTTCCGCTGGCTTTCAGCTCTCGGACCAGGTCGAGGCTTTCCGCCTCGCCACTCGCCCTCAAGAACGCTTGCACTGTGGGGCCATGGTCCCAGAAGCGGGAGATCAGGGTACCGAACACACCCACCTCATCACCGCGCGGGCCGATCATTTTCACGTGGGTGCGAGCCGCCTCGCGCCGCGATAGCGGGCTGAAGTCGTGACACCCCTCCCAGAGGGGGTCCGCACCCGCGAAACGGACGGTGGCTATCGGCCCCAGACGGACAACCGCTGAGCATTGCAGGCAGGGCTCTAGCGTAGTCGTGAGGACAAGCTCTTTCCGCCTGCCTAAGCTGAGCCGGGCCACCACATTGACTTCGGCGTGGGCCAATGAAGAGCCGAAGACCTCGCCGACAGGAGCGTGGCTGTCGGCAACGCGGTTGCGGGCCGCGTGAACCACCGCCCCGGCGGGGGTGGTGGCGCAAGCCCCGACAGCTATGTTCCCGGTGCGGAATGCCTCCCAAGCTTGGCGGAAGGCTACCTGCCAGGCGTGGTCCAGCCCCGACCAGACTGCGTTGGGCGTGGTTTGTCGCTCCCCGCGCCCAGGATGGCCGTCGAACACTGGGTGAGACGCTACCATTTCACGGTCCCGAAGGACGCGCCTTGCCCTCAGGAGCGGGCAGAGGGGACAGGTGGCGGTCAGATGGTGAGTGGCGAGGCCAGAGGGAATCTCAAACTGACCCACTACCAACGATTCGGTGCTGGGCCCGCTTTACCCTGTTTCCGGATTCGGTGGGTACCTAGGCCCCGAGGGGGTCTACCGGACTGCGAAAGCCCCGCAGCCAATTTTGGTGGCATCCATCGTACACCTCAGGCCGACGTCGACTCGCAAAGCATCGTTGAGCTACGACGGGAGGCCCGGCACGCATCCGGCTGCGTGCCGGCGAGATCTCTTCATGACTCCGGGCGGCGGAGCCAGTGGCTCAGACTCAACGGCTCGAGGATGTCAAGGACGGGTCGGTGGCGGCTCGGTGGAATTCACCCACGGGGGGTAGGTGAAGCCGTCCTAACCTCCTAGGGGTACCTGGCCAGACCATGGATTAAGAGATCCGGACCGCTTCGGATCCGACCTAAAGGAGGTGGACCCCGTGATGTTCTGGTACGGCGGCGGTTGGGCCCTTTGGCAGGTCGCGCTGATGACTCTTGGAATGATCGCCTTCCTGTCGCTTTTGATCTGGGCGGTGTACGCCCTGGTTGTCGCAAGCAACCGCTCGGCCAGCCCTCGGCAGCGGGGCGATGAACCGCAGCTGATCCTGCAACGGCGGCTCGCTCGAGGTGAGATAGACACCGAAGAGTACCGGCGATTGTGGGAGGTGCTGGCCACAGGAGCCGCCCCCGAGACTCGGGCAGCGCCCTAAGCCAGCCAGGACGTCCGTGACTCACGGGCGGCGGCGGCGCCGACACGGCGCAGTGGCGATCAAGCGCGAGGCCCCGTCCGCCTCCAAGCCACCGCAAGCGACAACCCCGCTCGGCCGCAGTAGATTCAGGGCGATGCGCGGAAGCAGTGAGTACCCTGCTGACGCGGCCCGACGTCAAGAGTCACCGCAGTCGAGGCGGGTGAAGTCTGGTCGCCGGGCGAAACACCCGTTCCGCCTCCGGACGACGACTGGTCGAGCGCAATTTAACACGGCCCCATAGGAAGGGCCGACGACGCGTCTCCGGGGAGGCTCAGGAGGATGCTGGACCACTCTCCAGGTGCGCGGATACCTGGTGTAGCGTGGCGGAGGACTGGTCTGGCAAACGACAGACAGGGGCGGCTACCGACCCGCCCTGGCATTCGTTGATTGGTCGCCAGCTTCGGCCCGCGCCCAGGAACCAAATTGCGGCGCGGTTCGTGATCCGAGACCCTGGTTCCCTCCAGCTCGCCCTCTCCGAGCCGGACCGGCTGAACCCCGGGCTGTCCAGCCCCACCGTCGATGTCCTGCCGCTGGCTGGTGCGCCGAATATCTTAGAAACCCTGAACTGCAGGAAGCCAAGCCCGCCGACGGGCTGACCCCGGCTGACAGCCTAGGTAGCGCGCCGGCTCTTGGGGGCAGCCGGTCCCAACCATCCATTCCTTTTTCCTGCATCACTCCGCCGGTTCGGCCGCGAGCCTCATTTTTCAGGGCCTCCGGGGTCATCCTGCTAGGTGTCGGGCCGCTGACCTGGCCCAACACCGGCTATTCTGGTGACAAGGTGCGACCGGTGACCTCTCCTCCTTTCTCGGCATCCCCAGAAGGTGGAATTCCCTGCTGCCTGGTCCGCCGCACAATCACTGAGTCGGATGCCGCGTAACTTTCTGACCACCACGGAGGTCCTAAAGCTCCTCGCGGAGACCGTGCCGAGGATTGAAGCCGGCGTTTCAGAGCTGATGCCATCGCAGTTCGCCACGGCCCCGAGACTGGGCGAGTGGTCCTTGAACCAAGTGCTGGCCCATCTCCGATCCTGTGCGGATGTTTGGGGCGGAGCCATTCTTGCGATCGGCGTTGAGGGTCAGCCGGTCCTTCGCGCGATCAACCCGCTCACCTGGATCAAGAGCACCGACTATCTCGAACTTCCGTTTTCCTCCTCGTTCCGCTCCTTTTCGGAGCAGCGCGCGGAGCTATTACACGGTCTCGAACAGCTCTCTTTGGACGCCTGGGGCCGGGCTTCGACCGTCACCGGCGCCGGCAAGGCGCTGGAGCGCACCCCGTTGTTCTACGGGAGGTGGCTCGCTGGTCACGAGCGCTCGCACTGGAGGCAGGTCGAGCGCATCGCCGACGCACTCAGTCCCGGTGCCGGCTCGACCGGCTGAACCGAGGCAGGTTGCATCACTTGGGTGGCCGCACCGGCGCGGTAGGCCGCGAGGCAACGGGCCCTGCCTACGACATCGAATCCCTCGGTCAGCCAGAGGCCTCTACCGGAAAAAGCGCTCCATCTGGCGGAGTCAGGAGTGTCCCCCTGAGGGCGACTCACCTGCTCGACTAGCGACTTCGGCCAGTACCTCTGGCCACCGACGCCAGTCGAAGAGCAAGGTGATGGTGCGGATTAGGCCCGCCTCGACGGTGAGGAATTCGGCAGAGAGCACAGCACCCGCCCCCGAGTCGGTAACGAAGTCATAGAGGATCGCCGCCCTTTCGCCCTCGACCACGATTTCCTTGATCTCGTTTCGGACCACGACCGGGGCGAGACGTCGGAGAGCAGCCACGTACTTATCTGAGCCCACCACCTGCTGCGCTGTTGCGCCACCGAAGACCAACCCAGGGTGCAGCAAGTCCGCGACCCTATCCAGGTTGCCTTCACCGAAGGCCCTGTTGTACTCCATCACCAGCTCCCTGGTCTCCATCGCGATCCTCCTGCTCATGGCTATTGACGTAGGTGCAGATTATCAAGTGAAGTACTTGTTTATGTCAAGTGTTATGCTCCTGACATGCGCTCTTACGGACAGTACTGTGGGTTGGCTAGGGCTCTGGACGTGGTTGGTGAGCGGTGGACGCTGCTTATCGTCCGCGAGCTTCTGGACGGACCGCGGCGCTACGGTCAACTGCTAGAGGGCCTTCCCGGCATCCCCAGCAACCTCCTGGTGGATCGCCTACGGCGGATGGAGGAATCGGGAGTCGTGGGGCGCCTCGACGACGGTCGCTATCGGTTGAGCCCATGGGGGCAGGGACTCCATGAGGCGGTCTACGCGCTGGGGCGCTGGGCGGGACCGCTCATGGCCAAACCCCGGGGCCGCGACGCCTTCCGATCGAACTGGATGCGCCATATGGTCATCGCGCGCTTTGAGGGAGTGGATTCGCGCCGTCGCGATCTGGTGGTGGAGCTGCGCACCGGTGACGATCCGCTGACCCTGATATCCGCCGCTGGACGGGTCCACCTCCATCAGGGCCCGGTGGCTGACCCCGATGTGGTCCTCGCCGGGCCCCCAGAGTCCGTGGTCGGCCTGCTGTTGGGGCGGATCAGCCAGGCTGAAGCGCTGGGCGCCGGCGTGCACGTCACCGGAAGGGCCCGCCTCCTGGCCGGACTGCGACCCCGAGGGGAGGCGGTCTGATCCCGTCGCGCCCGCTGCCGAGGTCGTTTTGGGACCGGCTGCTGCGATTTCGGTGAGAACGCGATGGTGGACGGGAGGGGGTTCGCCGCGTGCCATCCGCTCAAGCTGCTTGGGGGCGGACCAGAGTTGATAGAGGGAAGCCAGGGCGGAGCGACCAGTTGGTCCTGGCGGTCTGCGGACAAGACCGCCAGGGCCGGTGACCCAGCAGGCTTGGTGGGCCTCCCGGCCAATGCTACGCAGGAGTGGAATCCAACCCGAAGCGCCGGATGGATGCAGCTCGGTGACATACTTTGAGCTGTGGGCGAATCGGATCAAAAGCGCGATCTTCAGATGTATTTGCAACAGGCCCGGAAGGACCTGATCTGGAAGCTGGACGGCCTTTCTGAGTACCAGGTACGTCGCCCCATGGTGCCAACCGGGACCAACCTGCTGGGGCTGGTGAAGCATCTGGCCAGCGTCGAAGCGGGATATTTTGGGGAGACGTTTGGGCGCCCCTGGCCAGACCCCTTGCCCTGGTCAGATCCTGAGGCTGAGCCGAACTCGGACATGTGGGCCACAGCCGACGAGTCGCGAGACCAGCTGGTCGCTCTGTATCGGCGCGTGTGCGAGCACTCCGACCGCACCATTGAAACGCTGCACCTGGACTCCGTGGGCCAGGTGCCTTGGTGGCAGCTGGCCCACCGTGAGGTGACCCTCAGCCGGATTCTGGTGCATGTGATCTCCGAGACCAACCGACACGCCGGTCATGCCGACATCGTTCGTGAACTGGTCGACGGCGCAGTAGGTTGGAGAGCGGACGACGACAGCCTGCCATCGATCGATCTGGCCTGGTGGCAGAGCTACCGCGATCGAGTGGAGGCCTCAGCCCGTAGCGCCGACGCTAGATGACTCGTAGGCCCAGCTTGGGTCCTCAGGAGCCTGAGGGCGCGGGTGCCGCGTGCCGAGGAGCTCCCCCAGCTGTGCGAGTTCTGACACCCGGGTCGGCTCGGAACCCTCAGTTACCCGAAGGAATCGGTGGGCCAATCCGGGCCAGCGATCAGGCCACCTCAGTTGGAAGCGCCTGCACCGGAGCTCGCCCCGACGGTCTGGGTGAGTCCGACGACGCCCGCAGAATGCTGTCCAACAGCCCCGGATAGGCCGCGTCCACATCCCCTCTTCTCAGGGTCGTCAACTTTCTTACTCCAGCGCAACTCTGGTTGATGACCCCAGCTTCGCGCAGTACGCGGAAGTGGTGGCTGAGGGTCGACTTCGTCACCTGGGTTTCGAAGCCGCCGCAGGGGATCGGCTCCTCCGCAGAGGCCAAGGCCCGGATCAACTCGAGACGAACAGGATCTCCAAGAGCCTGGAGCAACTTGGTCAGCTCCGCCACGGCGATCGGAGCTTGGGTCTCCCCGACTCGGGGATAAGTGCACATTTGATCCATAGTTTGACAACCATCAAACAATCTAGTACGATGTTGATCAAACATTAACACACAGGAGGCCCGTTTGAACTTTCTCGGTGCTTTGCAATCCTCGAAAACTCGACAGCGCCTTCACACCTCTGTGGGCTCCGAGAAGGGCGTTCTCGCCCGTGGCGGCGGACACCGCTGGTTGGCCCTCACCGTGCTCTGCGTGGGTCAGCTAATGATCGTCTTGGATTCCACCGTGGTGAACGTGGCTCTGCCGGTCCTCCAGCACGATCTTCACTTTTCCCTGTCCGGCGTGGCCTGGGTGATCGACGCCTACCTGATCACCTTTGGGGGCTTGCTTCTGCTGGCAGGGCGGTTGGGGGATCTTCTGGGGCGCAAGTTCATCTTCCTCGCCGGTGTGGCCATCTTCACCGTCAGCTCGTTCCTCTGCGGGATGTCCAATACCCAGGCGCTTCTCATCGGATCCAGGTTCGTCCAGGGCGCCGGCGCGGCCGTCATGGCGGCGATGGTGTTGAGCCTTCTGGTCACCCTCTTCCCGGAACCTCGTGAGCGGCTGAAGGCGATGAGCGTGTACGCTTTCGTGGCGTCCGCGGGAGGTTCGATCGGGCTCCTGGTTGGGGGGGTCCTCACCCAGGTCGTCAGCTGGCACTGGATCTTCTTCATCAACGTTCCGATCGGCGTGACGACCCTGGTGCTGGCATCAGCTCTCATCCCTCGCCAGCCTGGCCTCGGCCTCAGCCACGGGCTGGATCTGGCCGGAGCACTCTTGGTCACAGCGACCCCTTCCCTGTTGGTATACGCCATCGTTTCTGGAAGCCAGAACGGGTGGACCGCAGTTCCAACGGTCCTGACGGCCGGCATGGCCCTGGCAGCCGCGGCTCTGCTATTAGTGGTCGAGAGCAAAGTCGCCAATCCGCTGGTGCCGCTGCGCATCTTCCGATCCAGGCTTCGCACCGGCGCCAATCTCGCGCGCCTCCTATTTCCAGTCGGGATGTTTGGGACTTTCTTTCTAGGAGCGCTCTTCCTTGAGCAGGTCCAGGGATACGGAGCGGTCCAGACGGGACTGGCGTTTCTCCCGGCCAACCTGGGCATGGCCGTCTTCTCGCTGTTTGTGACCAGTAGATTGATGGCCCGCTGGGGTGCTCAGGCGATGGTTGTGACGGGCCTCGTGCTGCTGGGGGCGGCCCTACTCCTGATGGCACGGGTCCCTGTTCATTCCGCCTATGGGGTGGGGATCCTACCCGCCATGGTGCTCTTGGGCATAGGAGCCGGCCTGTTCTTCATGCCCAGCGTATCTTTGGCGATGTCCCACACCAACACCACTGACTCTGGTCTGGCCTCCGGTCTGGCCAACGTTACCCTGCAGTTGGGCGCAGCCCTTGGGGTGGCAGTCGTGGCCGGACTCTCCAGCACAGTGACCAAGGGGTTGCTCGCGCAAGGCCAAGGCTCGAGAGAAGCTCTCACCGGAGGTTACCATCTGGGCTTCCTGGTGGCGGCAGGCGCGGTCCTTGGGGCGCTGCTGGTAGCGGTATTCATGCTGCGGGCGGATAGAGAAAGCCCCGCCGTCGGGGTTACCGCGGCGAAGGCCCGGCCCGTAAGCATGGGCAGCGAGTACGGAGCCCATCAGCACCTTAACGGCAACGCGTCTTCGCTTGACCCATCACCACTTGTTATGGCCGCTTCAGAAGAGCGCGCACTGGGTGAGATGGATGCTGCCTGAGATTGGGCAGCCGGTAAAACCCGGGCCCGGTCTCCCAGGGTGAGGGGCGGACCAGCCTGCTGACCGCTATATCGGCGAACCTACTTATCCACTGAGCCGGACCTTTACCTGTGGATAAGGTGTACAAGTGGACCCTGCACAGTCGCTGGTCGGCTGCCACCGCGCTGTAAGCGGAGACTGGTGACCTCCTGGTGGTCTCCACTTAGGACGAGACCGGGCAAGGGGTATCCGCGGCACCCTTTGCGGTGGCGACACGAGCACCTCGAGTAGCGGCACGGATGGGCCAGTCCTTCGCGGCCAGCGCTCCGACCTACGGGAGCCCCCCCATGAATCGCGGGCCGGCGCCGACTCGCAGGTGTGGTGCCGAGACCGGAGCCGCTGTCTGTGACCGTAGCGCTTTACCGTCCCGGCCCTGGCCGCCCAGGGGTCGGGAGCATCACGACCGGCCAGACGGCTCCTCTCACCCGCTCCGGGTTGGCAAACGGTATCCCCCCATCCCCCTTCGGGGGGAGTGCCGGGAGAACGCTCGCCTCAGTTGGGGCGACGCTTCCCTTGGGTTAGCCTCGGAGGGCCCTGGGGGCTCCTGCTGTGCGCGGCTCCAAGCCACTCCAAGCCGACCAGGGCGGCCCTAACCACCGGCGCTGATCGAAGGCCAATCATGGGCGCTGCGGGCTTTGCCTGTCTGGGCCCAGGGCTCCACTTGGTACTTTTGACACTGACCTTCCACCGTCCGAGAAGTCGCTTGGTCATGTGCAGCTCCGTGTGTTCCCAGCTTCCCCGCTCTGGCTCCAGGACAGCTTGTCGGTTTCGACTCCCCCTGGGTTGACTCCGCCACCACCATGCGGCCCGGATCACCACTGGTGCTACCGCAACCAGCAGCGCCGTCAGCTGCCGCCGCGAAACCTGTCTGGGGTCAGCCGGTACCAGTTCGGCTCTAACCGCTGGGCGCAAGGACGGTTCCACTTCAGGTGACGATAGCAGCGCCAGCCTCTCACTCGTGTACTCTTGCGCCGATGCAGATCTCTACTACCACAATCAGGCTACGCCCACTGCGGGTCACCGAACTCCTGGATACTGTCTTCAGCCTGTACCGCCGCAACTTCTGGTTATTCGTGGCAATCGTCGCTATCGTTCAGGTCCCCTACCAGGTCCTTGACGATCTACTCTCCCTGACATTGCCCCACACGGTTCCGGTGGCGACCGTCGGGCACCCGCTGACCAGCGCACAGACCAAGGTGAGTCTGCATGACGTCACCCTGGAGCTTCTGGTGGCCGCGATTCTCCTGATCCTGGTGGTGGCGTTGGTTGTGCCGCTCCAGACGGCGTCGTTCACGAAAGCCGTCTCCGATCGATTCCTTGATCGGCAAACCACAGCAGCTGAGTGCTATCGCTTCGCGGTCAGGCGTTGGGCCGCGTTGGTGGTGTTGGGGTTGATCTATCTGGGCCTGGCCGTAGGCGCACTCATGGTCTTGTTCATACTGGTCGTTCTGCTCCTCCTTCTTCTCGGAGGTGCGGGCGCGGCGCTCGGAGTCCTGCTGGGGCTGGCTCTTCTGGTGGTCGGTTTCCTGGTCTACGTGCGGTTGCTTGTCGCCAGCCCGGCGCTGGTCCTTGAGGGGGCGTCGCCTTGGGAGGCGATCCGCCGCAGCTGGAGCTTGACTCAAGGACACGCCGGCCGTGCCTTCGGAGTGCTGGTGTCTCTCTTCCTGGTCGAGATTCTCATCACGATTCTCCTCGGAGTTGTGGTTGGCGTTCCTGCCGGGCTGGTTGGAATCACGAGCGGCGCCGGAATCGCCATCCGGGATGTCGGCACCCTGGTGATTGGGGTACTGGTGGCCCCAATTCTTGCGGCCGGGATCACCCTGCTCTACTTCGACCTTCGCGTTCGCAAGGAGGCGTTTGACCTTGAGTTGCTCACTCAGCAGATGACCCAGGGGCAGACCCCGACTTGATCTGCCGCGGCAGACGGAGCCGCCTTTTTCTCATCCTCCTGATCGGGCCATGGCTGCTAACTTCCCAGGTATCGGCCGCCGCAGGCGCCAACCCTGCCAATCTGATCTCGGTGGTCGGCGCGGCTCGAAGCGCCCTGGTGGCCGGTGGACCGGGTCTCGCGGAGCGTGACCTGCTCGGAGTGGCCAGCGCGGTTCCAGTCGCCACGGTTGTCAGCGGAGAACTGAAGAGGGGTCAGCTGACACAGGCCGGGGCCGATTTGTCGTGGCTGGTCTCCGCCTTTGCTCCCGTTCGCAGAGCGCCCACCAGCCAGACGATTCGGTCGACGGTTCGTTCTATCTATCAGAGCCCTGACCTTGCAGCGCTCAGCCGTCGGACTCCGCCGGGACAGTCTCTCCTGTCAGCTCTTGCGACCGATGTCCAGCAGCTCCTGGCGGCGCTGTTCAGCCTGGTGGGGACCAGAGTCTGGATCGTCATCGGGCTGGGGCTGCTGCTCATCGGGGCGGCCGCGCTGGCCGTGACGTTGCACCGAACTCGGCGGGTGTTGGTTCGGCCGACTCCGGCTCCAACTGGAGCCCCTGCGCCCGGAGCAGCGGTGCGCCCTGAGCACCTTTTCGCACGGGCAGAGGCCCTCCGCGAAGAGGGTCGATTCCGCGACGCGGTGCGGCTGTCGTTCCAGGCTCTGCTGCTGAGTGTGACCAATCGTCGGGTCTTGGAAGTTGAACCAAGCTGGACCAACACCGATTTGTTGCGGGCAGCGCGCAAGGTGTCCGACCTCGAGCCTCAACTGCAGCCCCTGGTAAGTCAGTTCAACGCGGTCGTCTACGGAGGTCGGGAACTGGTGGACGAGGGCTGCACCCGGTTCACCGCCGCCTGCAGGGCAGCGGCCGGGCTCACGGGCCGATGAGGTGGCTCCGCTGGCGAGCGTGGGCCCTCCCGATGGGGGTGGTTCTGCTGGGCTGTGGGCTGACTGTCGCCTTGGCCCCCGCCCCCGCCCCTGACAACGGTGATCCTTCGAGCTACGCCACCGGCCGTGCCGGGACCTGGGCGCTCTTTCAACTGGCAGCGCGGCTTGGGGCCAACGCAGAGCGACTAACCGGAAGCGGCTTCGGTGCAGCGCTGAGCCCGGGCGGCACACTGGTCGAGGTGTCTCCCACGACACCCTTCAGCAAGTTGCAGCTGCGTCAAATCCGGCGCTTTCTCGAAGCCGGCGGCACTTTGGTCTATGCGCTGGGAAGTAGATCCGTAGATGCTCCGGTCCTGGCCTCCCTCCAGGTCACCGCCGGTCGTGCGGCACCGGCTGGGGTATCCAGAGAGCTCCATCCCCTTCGCGGGTCCACCCTTTTGACGGTTCAGTTCGGTTCTGGTCCGTCTCTCTCGCCCGCCGGTCCACAGGCGCTTCCGCTTCTGGGGTCGGCGACCCGGCCGGTGGCGCTGGTGGAGAGGGTCGGCCTCGGTACGGCGGTGGTGCTCAACTCCGGCGCTCCGGTCTCGAACACCGATCTCCGGGAGCAGCAGAACGCGGAGTTCGCGGTGTCCGCTCTCGGTCTGGTCGCCGGACGGCCGATCCTGTTCGACGAGATCCACCATGGGTACACCCTCGGTGACGGGGCTGCGGCGCTCCTGCTCGGGACCCCACTGGGGCTGGTCACTGCTCTCTGCACCGTTCTCTTGCTCACCTTCCTCCTCACCAGTGGTCGCCGGCTGGGCGCCCCTCTACCACCGAGGGCGTTGGTTTCGGTGCGCAGCACGACCGATCACTTGGACGCCTTGGCGCAGCTGTACGAGCGGGCCCGGGACCGAAGAGCGGTTGCGGCTCGATACCTCCAGCAGCTCCGCGCCACCGCTGGCGCCCTCCAACTCCACGGGCCATCTCGCGAACTCGCACCAGCCAGTCTGCAGTCCCGCTTTGAGGCCATCTGTAAAAAACTTGAACTGGCTGTTGGAGGGTCAGATGCACCAGGCAGACTTATGTCCTTGGCTCAGGAGGCAGATCAGCTCGAACGGGAGTTCCAAGGTGCCGACCCCGGCCCCGAGGAGGTACAGGTGAGATGACCACGTTGTTCGAAACGAGGCGGGAGGTTCTCGAGGCGGCAGCTAAAGTGTTGGTTGGACCGACCGAGAACCTCGAGCTCTGCCTGCTCGCCATGATCGTGGGGGGGCACGTCCTTCTGGAGGGATTCCCCGGCACCGCCAAGACGCTGTTGGCGAAGACCCTGGCCCGGCTGACCGACGCCCGCTTCGGGAGGGTCCAGTTCACCCCGGATCTTCTTCCCGCAGACATCGTGGGGACTGTGATTTACAACCAGATGCGGGGAGACTTCGAGGTCAGGCCAGGTCCGGTCTTCACCGACCTTCTGCTGGCGGATGAGGTCAACCGCAGCCCGGCCAAGACCCAGGCAGCCCTGCTTGAGGCCATGGAGGAGCGGCAGGTGACGCTAGATGGCCAGTCTCGCCCGCTCGGGGGTCGCTTCACCGTCCTGGCGACCCAGAACCCAATCGAACTGGAGGGCACCTTCCCCCTCCCCGAAGCTGAGCTTGACCGATTCCTGATGAAGCTCGAGGTTGAATACCTTGGCCCCGAGGGAGAGTCCCGGCTCGCGCGAATGGTCGATGCGGGCTTCGACGCCCACGCGCCGGACCAGCGGTTGGGTGGGCCGCTGATAACGGCCAGCTCGCTTCTCGAGCTGCGAGCAGAGGTCTCCAGGGTCGTCCTGTCGGACGAGGTGGTCTCCTACATCACTGAGGTCGTGCAGGCGACACGAATGGCCCCAGAGCTTTCCGTCGGTGCGAGCTCACGGGCCACGGTGGCCCTGGTGCATCTCTCGAAGGCCAGAGCAGCCTCTCTGGGTCGGGACTACGCTGAACCCGACGATGTCAAGGAGCTCGGCGTGCCGGTGCTGCGCCACCGGGTTCAGAGGAGACCGGAGGCGGAGATGCAGGGGATCGGGGAGCGGGAGGTCATCGAGCGGATCCTGGCCCGGGTCGCGGTACCCAGGTAGGGCCGCGGCTTGACCACTCGAGCCCTCTGGGTCGGAATGGCCTGTCTCGGAGTGGTGCTCGCCGGTTCGGCGTTCGGGCCACTCTTCCAGATCGGCCTGGCGTTCCTCGCGGTCTTTGCGGGCCTGTGTTTGGCTGACTGGTGGCTGGCTCCCGGGCCGGTCGACTGGGATGTCCACCGCATCCATTCACCAGCGTTGGCCCTCGGCGCGGAGAACCAGGTTCGCATTCAGCTCCGAGCCCGACTGCGGCGGCCCAGCCGGGTGGAGGTGCGCGACGAAACACCTCCCGATATTCTCTGCCATCCCGTCATTCAAGTCGTCAGCCTCGAAACCGGAGTGCAGAACACGGTGTCATACCGGGCTCGTCCGAGGACTCGCGGCCGGCACCGGTTCGGCCGAATCGTGGTGAGAGCCGAGGGACCCTTTCGACTTTGGAAGAGGGCTTCGGCGGTAGCGGCGGAGGAGGACATTCCCGTCTATCCGGCGCTGGCCGCGATCGGCAGGTGGGAGGGCCTGGTCCGCCGGGGGGCGCTCCAAGAGATGGGAGTCAGGAGCTGGCGTCGCTTCGGAGAGGGAACCGAGTTTGCCGGGGTGCGGGACTACATCCACGGTGATGACGTCAGGCAGATCAACTGGCCGGCAACCGCTCGAATGGTCCGGCCGATGACTTCTGAGCGCGAGCCCGAGAGGTCTCGGCCCGTCTGGCTGGTACTCGACTGTGGTCGCCTGATGGCGGGCGGCTCTGAGGAGATCACGAAACTGGATGCGGCAATGAGCGCCGCCCTGCTCCTGGCGTGGGTCGCACTCTTTCGCGGTGACCGCGTCGGCGCCCTGGCGGTGGCGGGGGATCTCACCGCTTCAATCGCCATGAGGGCCGGCCGCAGCCACTATCCGCGTCTTCTCGACGGGCTCTACTCCCTCCACCCCGAGCTGGTGGACCCTGATTGGGAGCTTGTTGTCACCCAGCTCCGAAGGCGCCAGGGTCCACGTGCGCTGGTGGTCATCTTCACCGACCTCAGCGATTCAAGAGTCGCTCAGCAGGTAGCTAGTGCCGCGGCCGCACTTCGGCCCAGGCACCTGCCTCTCGTGGTCACTCAGCAGGACTCCGCCCTCAAGGCCGCCAGTGTTCTACGACCCGTGGATGATCTTTCGATGTACCGCCGTGCAGCCGCGCTGTCGGTTCTTGAGGAGCGCGAGCGAGCGCTTCAGAACCTGAGACGACTCGGCGTACTTACCGTGGACAGTGGCCCTGAGGGGATCAGTCCGAGCGTGCTCAATCGCTACCTCGAACTGAAGGGTCGGGGGTTGCTGTGACAAGTTGGTCCGGCTCCATGAGTTCCAGCGTCTGAATCACCTGCCGGGTGATCTGTGACGGTGTGGAGGCCCCGGAAGTGACGCCAACCCGGTCGACCCCGCGAAACCACTCCGTCTGGAGGTCCGCGGCGGTGTCTACCAGGTACGCCGGCCGGTGGGCCAGCTCCTTTACCACCTGGACCAGGCGGAGGGTGTTGCTGCTCCTTGAGCTGCCCACGACCACCACCACATCGCACGAGGCCGCGGTCTCCACCGCAGCCTGCTGGCGCTCCTGGGTCGCGTTGCAGATCTCGTTGTGGACCTCGATGTGGGGGAACCGCTCGCGCAGCCTCTCGATGATCGCCTTGGTATCCCACACGGACAAGGTGGTCTGGGTGGTTACCGCCAGCCGCTCATTGGTGATCTCGAGCAGGTCCACGTCGTCCACGGTCTCGACCAGATGCAGTTTGGTGGGCGCCTCGCCCAGCACCCCTTCCGGCTCCGGATGCCCAGAACGCCCGATGTACACGATGTCGTAGCCCTCGGAGCTCAGCCGTCGGACCAGGTCGTGGGTGCGGATCACATCTGTGCAGGTCGCATCCACCACGTTGAGGCCCTTGTCGTGAGCCCGCTGCTTCACCTCGGGCGATACTCCGTGCGCTGTCAGGACCACCGTGCCGCTATCGACCATGTCCAGCGCCGCGAGCCGGGAGGGGGCATCCACCAAGCGGACGCCCCGATCAAAGAACTCGCGGGTCACGTGTTCGTTGTGCACCAGGTAACCCAACATCGCAACGGGCTCGCCGGGATGTTCCTCCGAGGCGATGCGAAGCGCTCGGATCGCCTCAACCACCCCGTGGCAGTAGCCCCGAGGTGTGATCTTCACCACCTCCATGACCTGATCCTACCAGTCGTCAAAAAGGGAGCCCTTCAGCCGGGTCGGCCCCTGGAGCTTGTGGGGCGCGGGCCGACCTGCCAAAAGGAGCCAGGAGTAGAGCGCAACTCCGGTCCCCAGCCCCACCAGCAGCTTCAATGGGTCGGGCAGTGTCGACGGGGTGACGAACCCCTCGATCAAGCCGGCGACGATCAGTAGGCAGGCGGCTCCAAGTGCAAGCTCGACCGCGGGTCGGGCGGCGGCAGTGAGCGACGCCCCTATGGTCAGCAGGCCAGGGCGCAGGACTGCATCGCCCAGCCTCAGCCCCGCGCCGGCCGCTGTGCAGATCACGGTGAGCTCTATCACTCCGTGCGGGACGATCAGCGCCCAGAATTGCAGGTCCAACCCGGCCGAGTGGCTGGCGCTGGCCAACACTCCGAGCTGGAATCCGTTGGTCAGAAGGAGCGCCACCGTCGGCACGCCGAGGAAGATCCCCAACACGCAGGCGAGCGCAGCTACGCGGATGTTGTTTTGAATGATGAAGGCGGAGAGTTGGGAGCTGAACTGGCCGCTGAGCGCTATCGAGTTGCCGAGATGGTGGGCGGCGAGACTCGCCTCATAGCCGTTGGGCAGCAGCCCAACCAGATTGGGCCGGAGAGCGATGGCCGCCCACCCGGCTGCGGTCCCGCACGCGAGACAGAGTCCGGCGAAGGCTATGTACGGTCCAAACTCGCGGAATCGACGCGGTACTCCGACCGCGAGGAACCCTGGCAACCCCGCGATTCCTGGCGAACTGCCTCGGTAGAGAAGTGACTGGGCTGCTGCCAAGGTGGCCTGCAGGTACTCGACCACGCCAGACCCGGGATAGTCCCGTCGAGCGGCGGCCAGATCTCCGCTAGTCTGACGAAGCAAGGCGGCCAGCCGATCCACCTCCCCAGATGCGGCTCGCCTTATCTTGTGCCCTCTGACCTTCCGGGACAGATCAACCAGCTCGTTCCAGCTCGGCTGGCGCTCTGCCACAAACTGATCTAGCGGCTTCACCTGAACTCGCCGGACCCCGCCCTGAGGAGGGCCTCACCCGTTGGGGAGCTACCATTCCGCTGAGCCATGACGGACGGATTCGGGTATCGAACGCCGGAGAGCGTCGTGCTCTCCCAGCAGGTTGCGGGGATCGGGTCCCGCGGTTTGGCGGCGCTGGTGGACTCACTCATCGCCATAATCATCATCCTCGCGATGGTCTTTGGTGCCCTGGCCCTCTCTTTGGTCTCCGTCACAGCCAAGGCGCTCGGTCCGGCGGTGATTGCCGTTGTGGTCGTGGCCTCGGTCGTCCCCGTGCTCTATTACGTCGCCTTCGAGATGGCGACCGGGGGCCGGTCGCTGGGCAAGTTGATCTTCGGACTGAGGGTGGTGGACCTAGACGGTGTCCCGGTCGGGCTGTCCGACTCGCTGGTCCGCAACCTTGTCAGGATCGTTGACTTCCTCCCCCTCCTTTATGGAATCGGGGTCGTCTCGATGTTCGCCGGAACACAACCTCGCCGCCTGGGCGACCTGGCAGCGGGCACGGTGGTCGTCCACGATCACGGGCTTCGTCGGTTACCCACCGAACCACCGCCCCGGGTTTCACCGACCTTGACAGCGGACTCCGGTCCGCCGCTGCCGGCGCTGGAGCGCTGCGGAAGATTCGAGTTGGAGCTGGTCCAGGAGTTTTTGAGCCGAGGGGGCTTGACCCCCGATCGGAGGGCACGCGTGGCCACAGAGCTGCTTGGCGCGCTCGCTTCCCGTGCTGGAGTTGCGCTGGCGGAATGGGGGCCCTCGAACGACCCGGTGGCGTTGGTCGAGAGGGTCTACGTGCAGCTGGCCAAACGGCTCACCGGCCTCTGAACGGGAGGCCCAAGCGGCTATGGCGCTCCGTTTCCGGCCAGACCTTCAGGCGGCGACTTCTTTGATCGGCCGAGAGCTCGGCCCCCTGCGACGGATGGTCGCTCCGCTCTATTTCCTGGTTGCGGGTGACCGGCCTCTCCGGCGCCCCTTTGAGATTCCTCCTGACGGTCGTGGGCCGTCTTGAGGCCTCGACCACCGACTCCATGAACGCCCAGCCCCTGAAAGCCGCGTAGGCGGCCAGAGCGAGTAGTGTGACTGAGCCGACAGCGTTGAATAGGGCGCCAAGCGGGGGCAGCAGCACCGAGAGGGCTGCACACCCGCCAACCACTGCGAGCCCGGTCTTGAATCTCTGCCAACCCCCCATCTGATGGAGGCTGTCCCCTCGGGGCAGCTCCTGTGGGCTGGTGGCATCATTGTCGGGTGACCGGCCGACTACGACCCGACCATGGCTTAGGTCCTCACCCTCATCGCAGTTGGCTCCACCTGCTGTCGGTAGACCCGCAGTTCCTTCCCCCGGCTGGCGGTTTGGCCCGCGCTCGAGAACAGCTCTTGGCTCACCGCCTGGCCGTGGAAGGTGGCGATGACGGGCTACATCCGGGGCCGGAGTTCGCTCGGTGGCTGACCAGGGCAGGCCCGGCCGCTCTGCCTATGGCAACCTCGGTAACGCGAGGGGAGGTGCGGCTGGAGGCGGGAGTCTGGCGCTGCTATCCCGACCCGGGGCCGGAGGGGTTCGACTCGGATCCGGTCACCCGCTACCTGGCTCCCTGCTGGTCATGCGGAGAATTGTTGGACTTCTTCACCCTTCGATTCCCCTACCCGGATCCGTTCGCCATGGCCTGTCCTCAATGTGATGCCAAGGCGCGGGTGCTGGAGCTGCAGTGGACACCGAAGCTGGCCGTCGGGCGGATGGAGATCACCTTCGGCGACCTCGACTGCCGGCCCAGCCTGAGACAGCATCCGATCTTCCGCGAGCTGGAGCTTGCGCTCGGGACCCCTCTTGAGGAAACCCACGTCTCCCTCTGAGGGGTTATCAGACCTCGGTCGCGGCGAGCTTGCGTACGGCACGACTCCAGCGACGACCCGCTGACTCCGCGCTGGTCTGGTAATGAGCGGCCACGTTCATCGCCCCGGGCACCCGCAGCATCAGGTACAGGCTGGCGAAGGCGAACAGCATGCCCCCGACCCCCTGCCCACGGGCGAAGGCCAGCGCCACCGCGACTCGCAGGACCACGAGTTGCACGAACTGCATGAAGAGCGAGACGATTAGAAGCCGCCCCCACTGGCGGGCGAATCCTCTTGTCTCAGGAAGAATCCAAGCTGCCGCGGCGAGGGGTGCCGAGGCGCAGAGCACCGCAAGTAGGGTGTAGCGAACCACATAGGCCAGCGCGAGAATGACGACCGCCAACACCAGTGCCGCTGCGAAAAGCAGCAGGAAGATGTTGTTCGAGGCGGAGGCGATCGCTGGCCCGCTCAGGGGGCTGCTCCACGGAAGGTCGCTGAGGCTCACCGCGGCCCCTCCCACCACCACCTGACAGAGTGCGTTGTTTAGGTCAATCAGCTGCTGGATGAGGGGCAGGCTGAACACCCCCAGCGCGAGCGCCGCCATCGCCCGAGGCAGCACCACCTGTAGCTGATGGCGCCTCTCACCACCGGCGTCGGTTACGGTTCGCAAGCCGCTGTATAGCAGGATCGCCACCAGCAACGCCCCCGTAGCTAGGCCCAGCAGGTGATTCAGCGAGACCAGCCCAGGGGTGTTCACAAACTGCTCTCCACCACCAGCTCCTGACACATCGTGGGTCGAGAACAGGTAGCGCTGAAGGTCGGAGTCGAGGGCGGTTCGGGCGCTGGCCACAAACTGACTCAGCGCCGAGCTCAGAAGGCCGTTCAGAAGTGAGAGCGGATTGAGGGTGAAAGGAGGAAGCGTCAGAAGCGCGACCGGGGTCATTGTCAGCCAAGGCTGTGCGGGACCGCGGACAGCAGAACGTGGGTCAGCACCCCCGCAAGTTCCACGCCCAACGTACCAATTGCGATGCGTCCCAGCCAGCGCTGGGCTTCCATCGCGCTGTGCGGGCTCGGGGCTACGACCCTCCAGACAAAAGCGCAGGCGAAAGCCAGGGTGCCCAAGCTTCCGATAAGCCCCTGTGCCAACAGAACCCACGAGTTCAGCAGGGAATTCAACTCAGCCACGATCCGCCCCCCGGTGTTCGGTCACACCCCTCTAGGTCCGCTCAGCGGGATCGTAGAGGGAGGGTCAGCCGCAGTTGGCCTGCCAGGGACCCTCTGCGCTGCTGACGACGATGGTCACCGGCCCATCGTTGTTCGATTCCACCTGCATGTGGCTACCGAAGCGGCCCTCCGACACCTGGTTGACCCCGGCCAGGCGCAGCGCCGAGACGGTCAGCGAGCAGAGCTCGCGGGCACGTTCCGGTCCCCCGGCAGCGCTGAACGACGGTCTGTGCCCATGGGATAGGTCAGCGAACAGGGTGAACTGACTCACCACCAGCGCGGCCGCCGAGACATCGAGGAGAGAGCGGTTCATCCGTCCCACGGAGTCCGAGAAGATGCGCATGTTGGCCAACCGCCCTGCCAGGTGGTAGGCGGCAGCCTCATCGTCAGCTGGGCCAATGCCTAGATAGATAAGCAGCCCTTGGCCGATCTCAGCGATCAGACCTTCTGAGTCAGTCACGCGCGCGCGGCTCACCCGTTGGACAACTGCCCTCAAGGCGTCAGCCGATGGCCCGCAGGCCCCGATAGATCCGCATCGCCTCGGCCTCGGCTTCGAGGAAGCCCTGCGCCTGAGCCCTCATCCCCTGTATGGCGAAGCTCCACCAGCCGGGAGGCCCTGCGGGACCGGGCATGGTTCGGCTGTGATAGCGCGGTGGATAGAAGGTGATCGTCGCTAACGGGAGTCGCTTGAAGATCGGCCCAGACACCATGAGGTCATCGATCGACCGGGGACCGGTCACGCTGCCTTCAATCATCTCAAGCTGGCGCTGCTTTCCAATCGGGTTGTCAGGATCCTCCAACACCACCTTCCCCCCGAGCTCAAAGCAGGCCTGGAGAAGGCCGTAGGAGACAGCCAGCGCGTCGGTCTCGTCGCCCGCCAGCCGTACGAATCCAGCGCCAAGCACCTGCTCCCGCCTGTCCAGCCGCAGGTGCCGCAGGTACTCCGACTCGAAGACCCCCCGCGAGCTGTCGGTCGCCAACCACATCGGCTCGGAGCGCCACTCCCGGGCGGCCGCCAGGCGGGACACCATCTGCTCCCAGGCCTCCGCATCGCCGTGACCGAGATTGAGAAGACGGTAGTAGATGACCCGACCCATCTTCCTGATTTTAGCCATGCCCGGCGAGAGGACCCTCCAGAGAACGCGCCTCGCCCGCCCCTGAGTCGCCTCCGAGCCACTCCCGGTACAACCCGGGAGCTTCCACCACCACCGGGATCCGTCTGGGTCCAGAGACCAACAAAAAGCTTCCCCGGCCGACTTCCTGAAGCCACTTACTGTATGGGTTGTCGAGGCTCACAGCCTCCTGCAGGCGCCGGGCACCAGCCTGATTCTGGCCTCCGAGCAGCAGCGTGGCGGAGTTGACCGCCACCACCTCTCCGAATTCGGTCTGCGTCAGGTCGGCGCCGGTTTGGGTCAGGAGCAATAGCGCCCCCCGGTACTTGCGAATCCGCCTTGAGAGGTGCGCCATAAGTCGTCGAAGATGGGCATTGTCGGCCAGCAATCCGGCCTCGTCCACCATCACCAACTTCGGCCCGTTGTGCCTGCGTATCCAGTCCCAAAGCCAACAGGAGATGAGAAGGGTGGCCGCGGGCACCCACTCCGAGGGAAGGTCTCGAACGCCAATGCAGACCAGCGGGCGTACCTCAGGACCACTTCCCCGCCGGTTGAACAGGAGCCCGGGGTCTCCGGTGATCCACGGCGATAGTCGTCGTCCCAGTGCCTGAGCGCGCCCAGACGTCATCAGAAGGTCGACGCAGTCACCCAGCAACGGGCGGGTGTCGGGCTGGCGCTTCCGCGACTGTTCCAGCGCTTCGAGAAAGGAAGCCTTCTCGCCACCAGTTAGGGTTCCCACCAGCAGCCCCAACAGTTCAACAGCACCCATCACCGATTCCTGGTACGAACCCAGCTCCAGGATGTTGAATCCCGGGCCGTCGCCGACAGCCAGGTCGACATAGGTACCGCCAACCGCCGCGCACCACCGGCGGTGCTCGTTTTCGGGATCCAGCACCACCACCGACTGGCCGCGTCGAACGGCCTCGATCCCGAGGAGCCCACCTAGGAACGATTTGCCCCCACCAGATGCGGCAACGACTGCCAGGTTGCCGTTGGGAAGGTCTGCATCGGATTGCGGATCCACGGTGACCCAATCTCCGGTCCGCTGGTGTCGGCCCAGCAGGCTCCGATTTTCCGGTGGATACTCCCAGATCGTGCTCCACGGCCACATGGTGGCCAACTCCACCGTCTGAACCAGAAGCCGAGAGGCGACAAGCTGGTTGGGGTGGGCGAGCGTCTCCAGGCGAGCTGGTACCTCGTCCAGCCATGTGGGAGCCCACCGCGAATGCAGTAGCGCGCCCCGGCCACGAGCCTCTTTGACCAGGGCGGCAGCCTCCACTTCAGATCGAGCTACAAGGGTCATGGTCGCGCCAATCTCAAACAGATTGCCCTTCCTGGTAGCAAGCAGATGTCGGAGGCGCTGGGTAGCCGCCATCGCCACGTCCACCCTCGGGTCACCGCGGAGAGTGGAGATGGCCAGCTCCTGCGCCCTAAGATTGCGTAGGCGTCTGCGCAGCCCGCGGTCAGCCGTCTCTGCTGCTCTCGGCACAATCCGGACGGCAAGGTCGTAGGCGGCGCCGATACCAGTCAATGTAGAGAGCCATCCCGGTTCGACCGCCACCGCCGGAGGCCGCTCGAGCCTCACCGACGAGAGCCATAGGCCACCGACCTTGATGGTGCGGGGCTTTTCGGCCCACGTTCCCTCGGCCAGAGGTGGGAGAATCTCCACCAGTTCGCTCTCGACGTCGCAAGTGCCCCTGAGCGATGCGACCAGGGAGAGGGCGGCCTCCGGGGCCAGGTACGGGACCACCAGGTGAGTGACCCGCTGGAATGCAGCGTTACCCTTCAGCTTGGACGCGACATGATCGTGGCGCGCTTGGTCAAGGGTTGAACTTCCTTGAGGAGCAGGGACCGGAACTGGACGCGAGCACACCACGAAGGTCACCCCGGTGGTCAGTTCGTCAAGCCAGGCCGAAAAGCCATTGGTGAGGCGACTCCGCTCCCTCCACTCCAGGTCCAGCAGGTCCGGCCCGACGGTGCGCCAGATCGTCTTATTCAATTCGGCTCCGTGATCCCATCGATGGGAGACCAGGTGTGCTCGGGTCCCCTTGCGCAGCTACATCGCCGCCGCCAAAGACCTATGACCCTCAACGCCCAGGCGCTCAACGGCAGACCCCCGAACTGCACCCAGGCCAGAGCTGCCACCAGCCCGTCCAAGCCGCCGGTCGCGCTCAGCCGCAACGGCTCTGGCCAGGCGAGATGGAGGACAGAGACCGTGCCGACCAACCCTCCGAGCACCAGGGCCAGTCGCGGTGCCGGAAGGCCCAGCGCCAGGACCTCGTCTCGCGGGGGGAGATCGGTGAATTTGACCGTGGTCAAAGGTGGCCTCGGAAGCGGTTTCATCGGGGCAGATCCCCATCGAAGAGTCCCCTCGCGGTGCCGTCTGGGGCCTCTCAGTGGGACCTTCAGATAGTTGTCGGGCCCAGTGGCCAAATTGAACTCGGGGGAGGCTTCGGCCGGGTCGTACCTGCGTTCCGATGGCCCGGGCCCGGGGAGCCATTCCGGGTGCGAGGCTAAAGCAGCGATGCACTCAGCAGCGGTGTCCACCAGAAGGCTGCTCCGATTTCCAAGCTGCCGACCTGCGACGCCGGCTCTCCCTAGCTGGCCACGTCCAGTGCAGCTGTGAATTGACTCTGGTACAGGTCGTAATAGAAGCCCCGGCGCTCCATCAGCTGGGGATGGCTACCCTGCTCGATGATCCTGCCCTGGTCCATGACCACGATCGAGTCGGCGTTGCGGATGGTGGAGAGCCGATGGGCGATCACGAAGCTGGTCCTACCGTGGCGCAGGCGGGCCATCGCCTCTTGGATCAGGACCTCGGTGCGGGTGTCGACATTGCTGGTGGCCTCGTCCAGGATCAGAATCGCGGGGTCGGCCAGGAATGCCCTGGCGATCGTGAGCAGCTGGCGCTGGCCCGAAGAGATGTTGGACGCGTCCCCGTCCAGGAGAGTTTCGTAGCCCTCCGGCAGGGTGCGCACGAACTGGTCCACAAAGGCGGCCTGGGCCGCCCGGAGCACATCCTCGGGGTCGGCTCCCACCTTGCCGTAGGCGATGTTGTCTAGAATGCTGCCTGCGAATAGCCAGGTGTCCTGAAGCACCATGCCAAAGCGGCTGCGAACCTCTTCCCTGGTGAGCTGCTGGGAGTCGACCCCATCCAGGTAGATGTGGCCGGAGTCGATCTCGTAGAAGCGCATCAGAAGGTTGACCACCGTGGTCTTCCCTGCTCCGGTCGGGCCCACGATGGCGACCGTCTGCCCGGGCTCTACCTCCAGGGTGAAGCCTTCGATCAGGGGTCGGTCCGGCTGATAGCTGAAGTAGACGTGGTCGAGCAGGACGTGCCCGATCGGCGCCGGCGCCACGACCGACTGTGCCAGGTCTGGCGCCTCCTCCTCGGAGCCGAGGAACTCGAAGACACGCTCCGCCGAAGCCAGCCCGGACTGCAACATGTTCATCTGGCTGGCGATCTGGGTGATTGGATTGGTGAACTGGCGGGAGTACTGGATGAACGCCTGGATGTCGCCCAGGGTCATGGACCCGGACACCACCCAATAGCCTCCCAGCGCGGCGATCGCCACGTAGTTGAGGTTGGCCAAGAAGAGCATCGCCGGCTGGATGATTCCGGAAAGGAACTGGGCCCGGAAGCTGGGTTCGTAAAGACCCTGGTTCTCCTTCTCGAAGTCCTCCATGACCTTGCGGCTGCGGCCGTAGACCTGAACCAGAGCGTGCCCAGTGTGGGTCTGCTCGACTAGGGAATTCACCGACCCCGTGCGCTGCCACTGGGCCCCGAACTGGACCTGAGATCGGCGCGCCACCAGCAAGGTCACCCCCATCGACAGCGGCACCGTGATCAACGAAATGACCGCCAGAACCGGGCTCAGCAGCAGCATCATGGCGAGGACTCCGATGATGGTCAGCAGCGAGGTGAGTAGCTGGCTGAGGCCCTGCTGGATGGTGGTGGTGATGTTGTCTATGTCATTGGTGACCCGGCTCAGAACATCGCCATGCGGATGGCTGTCGAAGTAGCGCAAAGGCAACCGGGAGAGCTTGTCCTCCACGTCCCGGCGCATGCGCTGGACGGTGCGCTGGGCGACCCCGGCCATGATGAAGCCCTGCATCCAGGAGAAAACCGCGCCCACTAGGTAGAGCAGGGCGACCACGCCCAGCAGCTCGCCCAACCGGGTTAGGTCAATGCCTTTGCCCGGCACCACACCGCTCCCGGAGACAAGCTGGGCCACCTGTCCCTCCCCGTGGGCGCGCAGGTACGCCACCGCCTGAGCCTTGGTCAGTCCGGCGGGGAGGGTCTTGCCCAGCACCCCGTTGAATATCACATTGGTGGCGGTCCCGATGATGCGAGGAGCGATCACAACCAGAGCGATTCCGGTGGCAGCCAGCAATACCGAGGCAACGATGGCGCCCCATTCGGGACGAAGTCGTCCTACCAGTTGGCGCAGGGTGGCGCGGAGATCCTTGGCCGCCTGCGGTGGCGAAATGCCACCGCCTGGTCCCACTCGGGGACCGGCCCCCGGCCCCCGCATCATGCGGCCGCCTCCTCTCCCAGCTGGGACGCCACGATCTCCCGGTAAGCGGTGCAGCTGGTCAAAAGCTCCGCGTGGGTGCCGCTGCCCACCACCCTTCCCCCGTCGAGAACTATGATCTGTTCAGCGCTGAGGATGGTGCTCACCCTCTGGGCCACGATGACCACGCTGCTCTGGCGGGTCTCGGCTTTCAGCGCCGCTCGCAGCCGGGCGTCGGTGGCCGCGTCGAGAGCCGAGAAGCAGTCGTCGAAGAGGTAGATCCGCGGTTGCTTCACCAGAGCTCGGGCGATCGAGAGCCGCTGGCGCTGACCTCCAGAGACATTGGTCCCGCCCTGATCGATGGTGGCCTCCAGCTGCCCCCCCATGGCGGCCACGAAGTCGCTGGCTTGGGCCACCTCTAGGGCGTGCCACAGCTCGGCGTCCGAGGCGCCGTCCCTGCCAAACCGAAGGTTGTCACCCACGGTTCCACTGAAGAGGTACGCCTGCTGGGGCACCAGCCCGATCTGGGCCCAAAGGTCGTCCAGCGCCCACTCGCGGACGTCCACGCCGTCGACCAGCAACCCGCCGGAGGTGACATCGAAGGAACGCATGATCAGACCCAGAAGGGTGGTCTTGCCAACCCCAGTGCCACCGATGATGGCGCTGGTCTGACCGGGCATGAGTTCGAACGAAAGCCCCTCCAGCACCGGATGCTCCCCCCCGGGGTAGGCGAAGCCCACGTTGCGCAGTTCAATGCGGCCCGAGGAGGCGGGCGGGGACGCGGGGTCGGGTGGGGAGGCGATAGCTGGCACCGTGGCGATCACTGCGTTAACCCGTTCCGCACTGGCCTCGGCTCGGGGGACCAGGATCACCATCATCACCGCCATCAGGACTGACATCAGGATCTGCAGGATGTAAGCCAGGAAAGCGGTCATGTTCCCGATGGGCATTTGTCCCCGGCCAATCAATCCCCCACCGAACCAGAGCACGGCCACGCTGGTGAGGTTCATGATCCCCATCAAGGTGGGAAAGGCGAGCACGAAGATCCGGTTGACTCTCAGGCCGGTGTGGGTGAGGTTGGCGTTGGCCACCGCGAAGCGGTCGGTCTCATATCCGGATCGGACGAAAGCCCGGATCACACGTACCCCGGTGATCTGCTCGCGCAGCACCTGGTTGATCCGGTCGATCTTGACCTGCATGGCCTGGAACTGAGGGACGGCCACAAAAAGCATCGTCCCGACTACGATGGCCATCAGAGGGACCGCGACCACCAGCAGCAAAGAGAGGGTCGCGTCTTCGGTGAGCGCCATGATGATGCCCCCAACCATCATGATCGGGGCCCCCACCATGATGGTCAGGGCCATCTGTAGAAATAGCTGGATCTGTTGCACGTCATTGGTGTTGCGGGTGATCAGCGAGGGCGTCCCGAAGTGATTCATCTCTCGAGCTGAGAACAGCAGGACCCGACGAAAGATGGCGTCACGGAGATCGCGGCCCACCCCCATCGAGATCCTCGAGGCCCAAAACACGGCGACTACGGCGACCACGCCTTGGACGAGGGTCAGCCCGAGCATCAGTCCACCGGTATCCCAGATGTAGCTGATATTGCCCTTGGCGATGCCGTCGTTGATGATGTTTGCGGTGAGATTGGGAAGGTACAGCCCGACCGCGGTCTGGAGCGCCGTGAGTACCACCACCAACGCCACCGGACCCCGGTATCGAGCCAGGCGCTCGCGCATCATCCGGATCAGGGCCACGCTCAGACCTCCCGTAACCGCCGGCGGCTGGCGCTACGGCCAGTCTTTGGAGCGCATCCCACCGCAGGCGCCGCCAGGCCCCTCGCCCGCTCGGTCGCCGGGCCAAGTCGCCCGGATGGGCTCGGGTCAGCAGAGGGGGTGGCTGGCCGCCCCGCCAGAGTGGGTGGGATCAATGATGGCACACGCGAAGAGCTTCAATGAGGGCCATCATATGGACCACTGTAGTGGCCCTAAGATCCGCCCAGAAGCAGTTGTTTCCTGGGTCGACTGGAGCGGTTCCTCAGGGCAGCAGCAGCCGGTGGCCCGCGATCCGGCGCAGGCCCCCAGTCGTCCGGCCCTTCGCGACCGCAGGCGGTGTGGGCACGAGCCACGGGGAGGTCCCCGCCGGAGCTGCCACCAGTCCCGACACCTATCCGGCCCAGCTGACTGGCAGCTTCCGCCAGTGATCTCGCCGGGCCCGGGGGCCCTCACAGGCCGGCGGTCGAGCCTTCAGAGAGTTGTCGGGCGCAGTGGCCAACATGAACTCGGGAGAGGCATGGGCAGCCGTCGTACCTGCGAGCCCATGGCCCGGGTAGCCTCGAGCAGGCTTTGCTGGCGAGAGGGGTTCCACTGATGACCGCTGCCGGCCGCAGGGTAGAAAAAAGGGACTCGGTGCCCTGGTCCAGGTCGGCGAGCAACGCCCGCGGTGCTCTGAAATAGAAAACGGCAGCGGTGCGGGGCCGGCTGGCTCGGAGGCCCCGAGCTCACACAGCTGATACCGCCCTTGTCCACCCGGCGCTGGTCGTAGCGATGCGCCTGGTTATGACCTCGACGGTGCATCTGGGGCTGGCCCGTGCCGCTGTCGATCTCGGCGAAGCGGTTGGTGAAGTCGAGGGCGACCACCTCATGGCCCAGCGGCAGTTGCGCCGTGCCTTCTGCAACGCCTCGCCCATGATTGCTCTCGAGCCAGCCTCGGGTACCCGTTCATTGCCTGCCAGAGGGCCTGGCGGCGCAGTTGGCCGGGAGATATCCCGAAGATGCGGCGCAGTTCCGTTGTTCCGTACCACTCGGATGGTGGCGGCCAGGACCAAGCAGGTGCCCACTGATTTTGGGGAAGCGGCGGTCCGATGGAAGCGACCGGATCCGGATCCCCCGCCAGCTGCGACAGCGCCGCCTGAACCGGCGCCTGGCACCACCAACTTCTGAAAGTCCCGCTAGGACAACGTCACCTCTACCGCGAAGCCGGCCGTTTGGCCCGGAAGTCTTGGCTGCTTGGTCACTCTGACGGTCACCTCAAGAACCCCCGACATTCGCAGCAGGGTCTGGGCAATCCGGGTGGCCAGCGTCTCCAGAAGGTTGAACGCCGTCTCTTCCGTTAGGGTGCGGACCTGGCGATAGACCTCCGAGTAGTTGACCGTTGAATCGAGTTGGTCTGAGGCCGCCGCGGATCCGATATCGGTTCTGAGCTCCACATCCACTACGAAGTGGGAGCCCAGCGTGCGTTCCTCAGCGCGACAACCGTGGTGGCCAAAAAAGCGCAGTCCGTGCAGGAGCAGACGACCCCGGACAGAAGTCGGCGGCTCTGAGCCCTCTATCACATTCTCACTCACGATGAAGAGGATAGCGGCACCGGCGCCTGGGCTCGAGGGAGCTAGCCGGGTGGGTCGACCGCCTCAATGGAGTCGATGTGGACCACCTCGCGGCGATTGTCACGGGTGGGAAAGAGCACCACCAGGGTCTGGGACAGCGCGGCCGTCACCTGACCAATGTCGCCAACGGCCAAAGACCCAATCGGCTCTCCGGTACTGTGACGGATTATGTCGTTGACCTTGACCCAGGTGCCCGGTGGCCACCGCATCTCGGGAGTCAATTCCTCAGGGGAGAGGTCCTCCTGAGACACGTTGCCTCGGTTACCGCCCCACGGTCGTGGCGGGGAGGATCTGGGAGCCGGACGCGCCGCCACTACCACCTCCGCCTCGGGGATCTCGTCATCGAGATCTCCCTCCTCAACCAGGATGATCTCCTCATCTGCCGATTCGGCCTGGGAGATGGACTCCTCCTCGGCAGGGCCGCCATCGCCGGGGTCTACTGGTGGCGTCTGACTCAATACAACATCCTGATCAAATCCGTCGAGCCCCCTCATGTCCTCGGTCGGTCCCTATCCGACTTCCAGCGTAGCACGCTGGAATGAGCCGCCTCAATCTCTCACTCCTCCAACACCGACACCACTTTCCACGGGTCTTGGGTGGTGTCCAGCGACACCACGAGCTGGACGGGGTCGTTCGCGGTCGTCGGTTGGGCACCGGCGCAAAGGAAGCTCGTCCGATCACGATACCTCACCCGCGCGCGCGTCGAGCCAGAGCTCTTGTCCTGGAGCATCTCAAGATGCAGGGACTCTCGAAACGGGCTCACCTGTATCCCTGCCATCTGGTAGGCGCTGAATCGAGACCTCACCTCACTCAGGGCGTCACCGGCAAACGCTTGTCCCAGGCGAGCCAGGTTCCCCGTCATGGCCGCGTCATCGAGCACCGACAGCGCTCGCTGTACCTCGGATCGGGCGCGACTCAGGAGCTCCGAATGGGATGACCGGCGCCGGAGAGGCATGCTGGGCACGGCCTATGAGCCCGAACGAGGCCGCAGCGGCCTGAGAATGTCGGTGGGCAGGTAGGCCGTCTGGGGTTGCGCGGGACCCGGCCCTGCATCAATGATTTGCGGCAAGGTGGGCGCAGGTTCCCGGTCCAGAGAGACCGGCGGTGGCGGTACCTGGACAGGAGTCGCTTCCGCCCACTCGTAGCTGCGGTCGCCCCTCGGGGCGCTCACGGAGTCGGGCTGCGCCGCTGGGGCTAAGGCGGTGGACGCCTGGCCCGGCGGGTCGGACGCGCCTGCTGGGGAAACCGTCCCCCGCCCGAGCATCGCCGCCGGAAGTGAGTCGAGGGAGGAGATCAGGGTCATCCCGGTCGCCTCTGTGATCCATTGGAGGGTGGCCGGCGGCCAGCCCGCCGCAGGAGTGGGGCAGACGAAGCATCTGCTGGCGGAGAAGTGGGTTAACTGACTGAGTAGGGTGAATCCCGGAGCGCCCGAGCACACCACGGCCTCAGGCGGGCGGGAGGTCTCTATGAGCCGCCGGATCGTGGTGATGCTCGTCACAGGATCACCCAATTCCGCGTCGTCGGTGATCCCGAGCACCTGGAAGTTCGGCAAGAGCTGTCGAGTCCGGAGGACGAAGTCAGGATCGCCGACCACCACCACGCTGCTCATCGCGGACAACGGTGGCGCATCGAGCGCATATGCCTACGAGTCGTAGGAGAGCAGCGCTTCGCCCTACTCCTGTACACCTCCCTCAAAGGCTGACCTCTTCAAGGTGGATGGTCGCCTCGTCCAGTCGATCGCGGTCCAGGTTCACTCCGAGCCCCGGACCGGTGGGGACTGCCATGGTGCCGTCGGCCGCAAGGGTGAATGGCTCGGTTAGCAGGTCCCTGCTGAAGTACCGGTCACTGGCTGAGGTATCGCCCGGCAGTGTGAAGCCCGGCAGTGAGGCAAGTGCCAGATTGGCCGCCCGACCCACGCCCGTCTCCAGCATCCCGCCGCACCAGACCGGCCAGCCGGCCGCCAGACAGTGATCGTGGATCTCGACGGCGGGGATGAGACCTGCAACCCTCCCTGCCTTGATGTTGAGGATGCGGCCCGATTGCAGCCGGAGCGCGGCCCGAAGATCCGCCAGAGACTCCACGCTCTCGTCGAGGCACACCGGAGTCTCGATCTGAGCTTGCAGCGCCGCGTGGTCGATTAGGTCGTCGTGGGCAAGTGGCTGCTCAATCATCATCAGATTGAACCGATCCAGCTCACGCAGCCGCGGGAGGTCGTCGAGGCTGTAGGCACTATTGGCGTCCAACATCACCGGAGTACTCGGGAATCTTGAGCGCACCGCCTCCGCGAGCTGTAGGTCGTACCCAGGCTTGCACTTGAGCTTGATCCTCTGATAGCCCCGGGTCAGGTAGCCCTCGATGACGTCGAGGGTAGCCTCTACCGAAGTCTGGATCCCGATACTGACCCCACACGCGATTCTTTCCTTTTCCCCACCCAGAATGACGCTCAGGCTGAGATCGGCAGCCTGACCCAATTTATCCAAAAGGGCCATCTCAACCGCTGCCTTGGCCATGTTGTGCCCCCTCACCCACTCCCAGCGTTTGACCTGGGCGAGGAGGTCGGCCTTCTCACGGCCCAGGATTGAAGGCAGGATGTGCCGGCGTAGCGCCTCCATGGCAGTGAGGTAGGTCTCCGACGAGTAGCCAGGGTCGACACCGGCGGCGCATTCGCCAATCCCAATCAGGCCCTCTCCGAAGAGCTCGACCATCAACGCTCGGCGTTCCGTTTGCGTACCGAAGCTGGTCGTGAACGGGGAGACCAAAGGCAGGGACACCACCCGCAGTCGGGCCCGCTCGATACGAGTAGACGGCAACGCCTCAAGTCTCATTCGGCACTCCTGAAACAAGTGATTGCAGGCAGCCTGCTAGCAGCGCTGCCCGATCGGGTATGGAAGTCAAGTCCGCCCATTCACCCGCGGCGTGGGCATTTCCTCCGACGATTCCCAATCCGTCCAGGGTCGGGATGCCCAACGCGGCCGTGAAGTTTCCATCGCTGCCGCCTCCCACCGAGGCGCCTTGAAGCGGCCCCATTCCTATGCTCTCAGCCACGGAGCGGGCCAGGGAGAAGAGTGCCGCGGACGCTGCGTCCTCAAGCGGTGGGCGATTCGGGCCGCCCTCGACTCTCAATGTCGCATCCGGATGTGATGGTCTCAGCGCACGAATTCCAAGGTCCACCCGGTCCGCCTCGGCCTTGGTGCCGAAGCGCACGTCGATGCGCAACTCAGCCGTGGCCGGGACCACATTGGTCCGTTCTCCGCCGATGAAGACCGTCGGGGTAACTGTGGTTCCGACCTCAGGGCGGGCTAGCTCGGCGACGCGACCAACCAAGGCGGCTAGCTCGACTACGGAGTTGACCCCACGTTCAGGCTCCAGACCAGCGTGCGCGGCCCTTCCTTGGAGGTGCAGGGAGTAGGTTCCGACGCCCTTGCGAGCCACCTTGACCGCGGCGCCGGAGGGAGCCTCCAGCACCAGAACCGCTGAGCTGCCGAGCGCTTCGGCCTCGATCAGCGGCCGGGAAGCGGCACTCCCCACCTCCTCATCCCCGGTACACAAGAGGGTGACGTTTGGGTGCGGACCTCCGAGAGCTCGGAGCGCGGCCAGGGCCGCCAGACCGATCACAACTCCGCCCTTCATATCGAAGACTCCGGGGCCTCGGGCAACACCATCCCCAACTGAGAAAAGCGGCTGGTAGGAGCCGAGCGACCAGACGGTGTCGAGGTGACAAAGGAGGAGCACGGTAGCTCCTCCACTCCCTCGGACCCGTGCTCTCAGCTGGGGTACCCCATCCCCCCAGAGGAACTCGGTTTGATCTGGGGCCAACCACTCCCGGGCACGGTCCGCCACCCAGCTGTCACAGGCGCCAATCCGCTCTGAGTCCCCGCTCGGGGACTCAATGCGCACCAACTCCTCAAGAGCCTCCTCCCAGGTTTGGCGACGCTGGCGCAGCCAGGCCAGCAGGTCAGGCCCATCCGGATCTCCGACCGCAGTGCTCACAGATCGATTCTAAGTGACTGGTCAGGCGTCGCCTGGCGGTGAGACCTTCGGACCATCGAGGTCAGGCTCCTTGTCCAGAGCAGTACCGATCACCGTGGGTAGCGGCTCGATATGGGGTGGCTGGTGCCCAAAAAATGACCCAACCAGCATCATTACCCCGGCTGCCTCGTGTCGTAGCCGGGAGTCCTGCCAACGGCGGCTGAGCAAGAGCCGGGCGAGGAATTCCACCTCAGCTCAGTCTACTTGCAGACCCACTCCGATGACTCACCAATCGAGAACATCTTGGCTGCGATGTTGGCCTGCTGCGTGGGGTCCCATATGTCGGTCCCCCCGTGACCATAGAAGGTAGCCGGCATGAACTGAAAGAGCCCGCTGGCCCCCGATGAGCGATTGACATCGGTCGGGTTCAGCCCCGATTCACACTGGGCCACGGAGAGCAGCCAAGTGTAGGAGACATTGTATTTCTGTCCTGCCGCCCAGATGATCTGCTTGATCGTTCCGACGGGCGGCTCCGCCACGGGCTTCCAAAACGAGCTCCCATACGGCGAGCTCGCCGCGGCCGGTACAGGGGTCGGCGGGGGGGTCACCTGCGCCTCCTGAAGAGGCATCGTGACCTCGTAGCTCGTGGGGGACAGGATGTTGCGCGCCTGCCCCGCGAGGAGGCTGATCGCTGCCGGAGCTGCGGGGGTGGGGCCCTGGGTGCTCTGAGTGGCGACAACACTGAGGATAGGGGCCACCAATAGGACCACAAAGGCGGCAAGTATCCACCTGAGGCGGCTGGCTAGCAACGGCAGCGAGGCGGGCTGAGCTGAGGCCTCAGGCCTCAGGCTCAGCTCAACCCGGGCCGTATATGAAACCCAGGTACCCTGCGCCATCTTGGACCCATCTGTAATCGACTCTGTCCCACCCGCCCCCCGGGACGCCACTGAAGTTCATCTCCGAAACCTCGAACTGGGTGCCCTGTACCGCCTCGACATAGGCGACGTGGCCGTATCCGTAGCTCTCACCGGGAACGTACGGTCCCCAGACAACGATCGACCCCACCGTTGGAACCTGACCCTCCAGGTACCCAGCGGCGGCCGCGCCAGCCCACCATTGGTCCGCATTTCCACCCCAGGTGACCTTGCGCTGGGTCGCCACGTACCAGGTGCAATCCCCGAACGCGAAGGACCAACTCCCGCCACTGCCAGCTCCAACTGCCGCGGCGAAAACGGGTCGAGGGGTGGTCAGCTCTGATAGCAGTTGCTGGGATTGTGCTCCCAACTGCTGCTGGGCGGACATCGCCTGGTTCTCATCCGCTGTGAGCTGGCTGGTGTCGGCCGCCACGACCTGTTGGTCGTGCTGAATGCTGCCAACCAGGTTCCCAACTTGGGAAGCGATGGCGGCAGGAAGCGTTGAGCTGCTGAGGAACTGAGAGATGTTCGGCGCTGCCAGGGCCTCCGCGACTGCTTGACTTCCGTTGCCGTCGACATACGCTGTGCTCACCAGGCTGACCAGAGCGTTGCGATCTCCAACCATCTGCTCATTAAGGGCTGAGGCTGTTGCCTGATCTGCCGCCAGGGTGTGATTCAGCTGATTGACATAGGTCTGTTCAGCTTCAATCTTCACCAGCAGGGCCATCACCTTGCTCCTGGCCGCCAGATCCCCCTGGGCCTGCAGCTGGTTGAGTAGGGCGGTCAGCTTGGCCTGGTCGACCGACATGCCCTGCTTGGCGGACGCCAACGGCCCGGGTCCGGCAACTGCCGATACCCAAACCACACCCGCCATCGCAGCCGCAAGCCAGACACGCCCAATTAATCGGGCTCCGCGCATACGTCCTCCCACATAGCGCGACCGTTACGAGCGGCGAAGGTAACCCATTTAGGGCTTGGCGGTCAACCCTGACCTCGGTCCCTGAGCGGTTGGACCAACTTGGGGTCGAATTCGTGGACGAATTCGACAAGCCGCCGGAGTTGGCCGGGATCCGACTCTGGAAGGACCCCGTGTCCGAGGTTGAAAATGTGACCCGGTCGCCCAGCGGCACCTTCGAGCACGGCCATAGCGCCGCGCTCCAGCACTTCCCAGGGGCCAAGGACCAGGGCGGGATCGAGATTGCCCTGCAAGAAGAAATCCGGTCCGATCTGGCTCCATGCCTCGGCCAAGGACAGCCTCCAATCCACGGAGATCCCGGCGGCGCCCACCTCAGCGATTGCGCCCAAAAGGTGGGTCGATCCGGTGGAGAAATAGATTGCCGGCGCCGATGGCTCCAACCTTGCGAACAGCCGCCGAAGGTGGGGCGCAACCGAGTCTCGATACGCCTGTGCGTCCAGAATGCCCGCCCAACTGTCGAAGACCTGAACCAGCTGCGCACCGGCTTCGATCTGGGCGACGAGATACCTGGCCAGCACCTCAGTAAGCGTGCCCATCAGCTGGTGCCAGAGCCTTGGTTGCCCATACATGAGTGCCCTGACGTGGGGGAAGTCGCGGGAACCTTTGCCCTCAACCAGATAGCAGGCCAAGGTGAAAGGGGAGGGCCCAAACCCGATGAGGGCAGCCCTTTGTCCCAGCGCCCGTCGCGCCAGACCGATGGCTTCGAACAGATATGGTGTCGCCTCCTCTGGCGACACCACCCGAAGTCGATCGATCTGGAGTTGCGTCCGTAGGGGGTCGGTGACCACAGGGCCGACTCCATCCTCCATTTGGAAAGGGACCCCCATCCCCTCAAGGGGCAGCATGATATCCGCGAACAGGACCGCCGCATCCACACCCAATAGATCGACCGGCATGCAGGTGACCTCGCAGCACACCGCAGGATCTCGGACCATCTCCAGGAGGGTCATACGTTGGCGCAGCAAGCGGTACTGAGACAGGGACCTCCCCGCCTGTCTCATGAACCACACCGGTGCGGCGTCGGAGAGTTCCTTGCGGGTGGCGGCCATGATGCGCGTGGCCGACGGGTTCATCGAGGAGCTCTTTGGTTGGAATTTCGGGTCACCCCATGAGCATGACAAACCGGAGGGGGGCCAGGTTTTTCGGAGGCCTTTTGCGGCTCGCCCACCTAGGGCCGGCTGCGGCGTGCACTGCGCTCACGGTGATGGCAGGATGGAGTGCCGCCAGCAGGCAGGGGTTGTCCCAGGGCGAGACCCGGGTTCGTCTGGCTCGCGCCGCGGCCGCAATGTTCTTGGCCCAGATCAGCACGGGCAGCCTGAACGACTACTTCGATCGTGGAGCGGACTCCGTCCATCAGACTTACAAACCGATAGTTCGCCGTCAGGTATCCCCTTCGGCCGCACTGGTTTTCGCGCTTGCGACGGGGTTCGCGGCTCTGGCGGTAGCGAAACGATGTGGCCGTTCCACCCTCTCGGTGATGGGCCTGGGACTGGCGAGCGGCTGGAGCTACGACGCCGGCCTCAGTCGGACTCCGCTCTCCTGGCTCCCCTTCGTGTCGGGGATCATGACAGTGCCCTGGACTGGGACCACCGCGGTGCGGGCGAGGGCCGAGCGGGGTGTGTGGATGACCGCAATCGCCGGGCTCCTGGGCTTCGGGCTCCATCTTGCGAACTCTGGACCGGACATAGCCCGTGACAAAGTCGCCGGCCGCCGCAACCTCCCTGTGATTCTAGGTCTCAGAGCTACCCGGAACGGGACCCACCTCTCCCTTGCGGCCGGGATGGTTCTCGTGGTGGTGACCACCCCCAAGGAGGGGCGGTCGTTGGCTCGTACAGGTGCTATCGGCTGCCTCGCGCTTTTGGGTATGGACCGGCGCCTAAATAGCTTTCGCAGGACGGATGGCGGTCATCCCTTCGTCCTACCGGTGCTCGCCACGGGGTTGCTCTCCGCCGGCTGGCTCGCCGGAGCGGCCCGCCGCAGCCAGCCCTCCGGTGCTAGCGATCGCTCCAAGGCAATTGGTGCAGTTCACTTGTAGGCCCGCTGTGGGGCCGCCTTCCGCCGATAAAGTTCGGTCGACCGCAAGTCTGCCCGTGCGGGCCGGTCGAAGGGCCAGCATTACGAATAGGATGAACCGCATGACCTCAGGCGCCAACGTTGGAGGTGCGGTCGGGCCGCGAGACTACGGTGGCGACGGACCGGAGTATCGGATCAGGCCGTCGGCCCGAGAGCGAGCTCGCGCCGCAGCTCTAGCGGCTCGAGCCCTGGCGCTTCTATCGCTTCCGGTTGGGTTGGTCATGGCGGTGCTGACCAGATCTTTGGTGTGGGTTTTGGTCGTCGAGTTGTGGGCAGTTTTGGCTGGAGTGCTCTCTTACTTCGGACAGTCCCACAACGCGGTCTATGTAGGCGATAACGGGGTTCGCCGGATCTCTCGCGGCTGTTCGGTGATCGCGCCATGGGCGGCGTTGACCGCAATCCAGGTCTCGGTTCCCGGCCACCGCATCGTGGTCTTCCGACTCGAAGCCTCCGAGCTACTCATCAAGAAGCTCTCCAGGGGACGCTCTCGTGCGGCGATTGCCATGACCAAGAACGTGCCTGACGGATTGGAACTGCGTCTCGACCGGGCGAGTGCGGATTCGCTGGTGGAGCTGATCGCCGAGCGAAGGCCGGGCCTCGACGGGCTACAGCAGTGGGCCACCTCCAGCCGCCCTGGGGCGGGACTGACCGACACCACGGCCGAGGGCGTTGTTGAGGACTCTTCCGAATGAGAAGGGTGAGCTCACCTTTGGTCCGGGTATGACCGCCACCACCGCCCGCCGTGGCGAACCAGCCCGAACTCCCTCCTCTCCGCGGTCAGCCTGAGCCCCTGGAACTCGGCCTACGGCTCATCGGAACCGCGCAACCTTCCCCGAAGACGTTGCCTTTCCGCCGCTCGGCTCTCATCAAGGGTGGCGAGGATGCGTTCAAGCGCTTCCACCACCTCCTGCGCCTGCCCTTCAGCCGTCTCCCGACCTAACTGGCCCACCAGCTCAGCGAGCCTGTGGGCCCGGCGCAGCAGTGACCTGGCGTCGGTGGCAGCTGTGTCAAGGGCCCGGAGACTCCCGGCTGCGTGAGTGAATGGGAGCTCAGGCACGGCTGGCCTTCAGAGCTCGATAGCAGGGGATGAGCAGCGCAGCAGCTCCGAGGTAGGAGCCCGCCATAATGGCGAAGCCGACCGCGAACCCTAGGTGCTGGATCGCCTCGCCCAAACCGATGATCCAGAGAGACCCAACTCCGTAGGAGACCGAGAAGTAAAGGCCGAAGAGCGAGGACTGCCCGGCAGCGGTGACGCTATCACTTAGAAGAGCCTGGAGCAGGGGGTTTTCGACGTACGCGACAAGCCCCACTGCCAGGGCTAGGGCAGCCAGTAACGGGGTGGGCAGGTGCGTCGCCAACCCGAACAGGAAGACCGCAACCGCAGAGAGCCCATAGGCGCACCAAAGCACCGGGATCCTGCCCAGGCGGTCAGACAGGTATCCACCGAGCAGAGGGCCGAGCACTGCTCCCAACAGGACCAGGTTGAAGATTGCCCCGGTCCCCACCTCCGAGAGGTGAACTTGATTTCGCAAGAAGACTGGGATGAAGGCATTCAAAGTCCCCAACCCCCGGCCTCCGGCCGCCACCGTCCCGGCGAGGATCGCAAAAGCGGCCACCCGTGGATTGATGATCTGGCTTCGGTCGAATCGCGGCAGGCGAGGGCGCTGGAGAAAAGAGCTTCGCGGTCCTTCTTCGCCGGGAACCGGTGGGAAGGTGAACAGGAGGATTGCGCCCATTAGGAAAAGCGGTGCTGACAAGATGAGGAGCGCTGGCCGCCACCCTAAATCGGCAATCATCAGCGCCCCCGGGATGGGGATGACCAAAGATCCGACACTGCCTCCGATCGTGGTCAGGCTCAGAGCCGTGCCGCGCCTTTCCGGATAGGTACGAGCGGCCACCGAGCTGCCGACCGGGTGCTGCTGGCTCGAACTCAGTGTTGCCAGCCCCTGGCCGGTGGCGAAGAGAAGATATGTCGGAGACAGGGCGCTCACGATGGCGCAGAGGCCCACAACCACGTTCTGGGAGCCGAGGATCCAGCGCGCCGCGACACGGCGTCCCACGTATCCGGCCGTGGCCTGGGTGAGGCCACCGACGACGCCAATGAGACCGACCGCGAGACCCAGGGTTGCGTAATTGAGATGGAATGCCAGAAGGATCGCTGGATAGGTGAGCGGCAGCAGCCCTGAATACATGTGCTGGCCCGCATGCGAGGCCGCCACCAGACCGAGGGCCCGCTTGCGCTTGATCGGGCGCGCGCCCAGCCCAGAGCCAGCTTCCACAGATAAGAGCATAGGGGGGCCCTACCCCGTGGCGGGAGACCCAGCCGGAGCGTAGATGAACCCCGCCAGCACCTCCCTTGAAGACCCGGTGGACCCGGCACCAACGCCACGCAGGTCGACGTATGGTGAGATAGGCCCGGATAGGGCCCAGTTCGACTCCGCCACGGTGTAGTCTCCATCAGCCGCGACCCCCACGACAAAGGCCACATGACCGGGTCCTGAGTCCGTGTACACAGCGATCGCCCCGACCTCTGGCGCGGGTCCCACCGCATACCCGGCTTGGGCCGCCAGCTCCAGCCACTGTCCCGCGTTCCCGCCCAGCGAGCCCTGGGGCGTCCGCCAGGTGATCAGTCGCCTGGTGGCGACATACCAGGTGCACTGTCCGGTCTCGAACCCCTGGTAGGCGAAGGGGTAAGGACTCGGGTGCCCGGTGCATGACGATGGGTCCATTGCCAGCGCTCCTGGCTCCGGACCGCAAGGGGCGGCCCAGATCGGAAAGCTCGCGCTGCCAGCCAGGACTGTCTGTCCGACCTGAAGCACGATGCCTCCCGGGCTGGGTAGCAAACCCCCGAACGCCGGCCACCCCGCGGCGGCCGCTCCCGCCGCCAACATCCCCACCAAGGAGAGGGTGACGATTAGTGGCAGGGCGCAACCGGCCACCATCAGGGTTGCCAGGGATCTGAACACCCTCAGCGGGCCGTCGCAGTACCGTTCGCCGAGGGCTGTTCCGGGCCTAGCGCGCTGGTCCCCAGAGCCCCCAACCACTCGGGTGGCGCGGCGCCGGAGAAGGCCGCCCGCTCTCGTCCGACCAGGATGAGACCACACCCGGGCTGAGCCGACACCAGCAGCTCGCACTCAACCTCCGAAAGGTCAAAGGCCTTCTGAACTGCCGGGATCGCCACAGCCTCCTGGCGAAGCAGCACCTTGGTATGGCAGTTGCGGATGATCACGTTGCCGACCGGGGAGGTGAGGAAGTCTTCCACCACTTGGGAGATCACCATCAACCCGGCGCCCAACTTTCGCAGCCGTCGCGTGAGTCTCTCGAGCGCGGTTGCCGCTGCGGCTGAGGCCAAGAGGACCTCAGCCTCGTCAACCACGAGGAGGTGGGGCACGCCAGCTGCGGCCGCCAGCTCCGCCTCTAGGTGGACCAAGACCAGCTGCATCAGCGCCGCCAAAAGGTGCTCGCGATCTCGTTGAAGGTTCCGGAGCGAGATGGTGGCGACCTGAGGTTGTCCCACCGAGGGACCGCCATCGAAGAAGCCGAGGTCTACGCCCGTTGTGAAGCGGCTGAGCCTGGCGGCGATCTGCTGGTCTCCTGCTCGCTCAAGCTCTCCGACCAGGTCGTTAAGGTCGCATCGTTCGGGGTCCTGTCCGATGACCCGCACCACCGCTCTCTCTAACCGCTCAGCATCGGCATCTGGGAGTACCCCGCGGGTCCTCGGGCCCACGACCAATTTCTCGATGACCGGAAGCACCAATGCGGCGCGGAGCTCGGCCATCTGCGGAGCCGGGCCGCAGGGTGGGCCCATGGCATTCAGCCCAGACCGCGGCCGTCTACCCAGGAGCGTTGACCGCCCCCGCAGCAGGGAGGTGATGGCCTGGTATTCGCCCGCCGGGTCCAGGCAGCGCACGCGAGCACCCTGAAGTGCCAGCCGAGCGGTCAGCAACTTGGCCGTGAAGGACTTCCCGGCGCCGGAAGTGCCGAGGACAATCAGGTTGAAGTTTGGATTCTGGGCGGAGAACAGGTCCACCAATATCAACTCGCGGGATACCAGGCTCGGTCCCAGGAGGACGCCGTCGCTCCCGGACAAGCCGGCGCGAATGAACGGAAGGCAGGTGGCCAGGGCGCTTCCCGTCATGTCCCGGCTCCACCCCACCGGATCGACGCCGGCGGGGAGCGTCGTCCTCCATCCATCGGGCTGTCGGTGAGTCAGCGGCGTTACTCCACTTCCCATCTCCGCCAAAGTCGCCAGGATCTGATTCCAGCTGTCCTCCAACTCAGTCCGCGAATCGGATTCGAGGGTGACCGCGATCCCCAGACGGAACAACCGCTCCTCTTCGAGAAGCACGCGCTCCTCCAGTTCCATGGCGTCTCCCAGCGCCGCCTCCGTCCCGCGATCTGGGCGCTGGCCGCGCAGACGATCGACCTGGAGGCTGGTCTCAAAGGTGCGGATGCGACGACGCAGGTGCGCAAGGCTGGCGAGCTTGCCGACCGGATGGATGTGCTGGACCAGGCGGAGTGTGCAGGGAGGCGTCAGTACAAGCGGTGCCAGCCAACCGGTTGTCAACCGCCGCGGCAGCCCAGCAATGACCAAGGTCTTACAGAAGTGCCGGTCGACCTCAAGTACTTGGGGTCTAAGGACCACGTGTCCCGGTGCGAGCCAACTTGGGAAGTCAGGAGGCATCCGACCACTGCGCCCTCCCGTGCAGCTCTGCAGGATTGAAAACCAGGCGCCGTCATCCAGCCGCCGGGACGACAGCCCAACTCTTGCGAGTCCTCCGATGAGCGCCTGGCACCGGTGCTCGAGGCTCACTGTTGCCGGACGGTATGCGCCAGTCCCGCGCAACCCCAGACGCTCCATCCGGCCTCTTCCAGGAGTTTCGCCCGGGCCCCAAACGACTGCCAAATGTCGCTGCGATTGGATGCGCCTGCCCTGGACCAGGCTGGATCGAAATTCGACCTCAGTCTCGGCCAGGGCCCCAGTCGTGGCGGGTGGGCGCCCCGTGGTGGTCAGGGGCTGGGAGATTGTGTGAAGGGACACAGGTCCGCCCAAGCCAACCAGCACCTGGCGATACTTTCGCCATATGTCGGTCTTCACGCTCTCAGGTTGGAGCGCCAGGTTGACCGGGTCAATTTCGACGGCCGCGCGCAGCTCCCCAGATCGCAGGGTTGCCACCCCTCCATCAATAGAGATGACGTCCACGAGGCTAGCTGTCGATCTCCTGGACTCGGAGACTGATCTCATGACCGATCCCAGGGGATTGGACGACACCGGGCCCGATCCACAACCACAAAACTGCGGTCCGAGATGTTTTGTCCGGAGTCCGGGTGGTCGAGGCGCTTACTTTGCAACCGGTACAACACCCAGTCGGCGGTGAAGGCGTCCAGTCGCCGACCCTGAAGTCGGCCGAATGCCATTGCGGTGGCGGTTGTTATCCACGGAGAAGTGGCGAGGAGCATCGGCAGGGCCGGGAGATGGCCGCGGATCGAGAGGTACAGGGGGCAGACCGCTATCACCATCCAGCCCAGTTGGGCAGCCGTGAACCGTCCCCAGCGCGCAGGGATCGCGGAGATCGGCTGCGGAACTTCAGCTTGCGTCATCCATCAGCTCTAGAGTCCGGTCTCGACCCCGGCTCAGGTCGAAGGCGCCCTCGACGAACGGCATTGAGGTACGCGACATCGAGCTGGTGAACTGAACGTCCGTGAGCGCGAACATAGTCCCCACCGACGCGGGTCAGTTCCTCCCCTCCCTCACCCGCTCTCGCCTGCGCGCGGAGCCGAGCCAGCATCGGTCCTCCCAGACTGAGCACTCGCGCCAGTTCGTCCTCGTTGGCTGGCCTTGTCACCACGGCCCGACCGATGAACTGCTCCCTGGACTCCCGGCCAGGCAGCGCGGGCCAGCTTGCGGGCTGGGTCATCTCGATGGTCTCCAGCATCTCGGCCCGGCGTTGATCCGCTTCAGTCGGAAGCCCGACAGCCGATCTCAGTACCGGACCGAACTGGGCTCCGAAGCGGGCGGCTCTGGGGGACACCTGGGACCGGGCTAGCAGAGCGCCACCCAGCATGAGGCCGCCAGAAGCAGATACCAGCGTCCGCACGCTGTGAGACGTGGACATCTCGCCGCGACTTATTCGTCTTGGGACCTCAAGCATCAGCCAGACAGTCACGATCGCCAGCAGACACTTGGCGAACTGGTCACCCGGGTCGCCGCTGCCGACCTCGGCCAAGATGCCGTGAGTGGCGGCGGAGCAGTTGTGAGCCATAGTTTGCGAGATCAGAGGGCAGGTGGAGGTTGGGCTAAGGGGGGCCAGCCCCGAGACGGTCGAGACGACAGCGACAAACACCAGGAAGATGAGGGTTTGGACTAGCACTACCGCCGAGAGCTCCGCAACAGTCCGCCAGTAGCGGTTGAAGAGCGACCGGCCGCCAGGAAGGGCCAGGAACAGGAACGCCAGGCTAGAGCAACCCGCCAAGAGCGAGAGAACGATGTAGCGGGCGAGATAGGTCAAGGCCAGCCATAGGCCCAGCAAGGTCAGAGCAGTGAACGCCACCATCCCCTGGATTCCATCAGGAGCGTCGTATCCGTTTCGGCCATGTGGGCCGACCCCGCTCCAGAGGTCGGTGAACGTAGGCGAGGTCCCCCAGTAGATGTCGGCGTATCGACAGTCGGCTGGGCTCTGCCCGTTACCGGCGCGCGGCTCACCAGGGAGCGGCAGCAAGTTGAGTTGCTCGGAACCGATATCCGGGCTCCCACTTCCTTCCAGGCAGTCCTGGTTCTGGTTGTTGTTGACCTGGTTATCCGTGTTGGTGCAGAGCGGCTGGCCGGGACTTTGCCCTCCCCGATCGCAATTGGCGTCATGCAATGGCGGCCCGAAGAAGTTCTCACTTCGGTCGAGCACCTCTTTGGTGAAGTCAGCGCTGTTTGAGCTTATGCAGTGGGATTGCGTGAAATGTGGATCCATCCAAGGGTCCACGAGCACCTGTTGCCTCGGTGCTGGCCCTGGCATCGAGATGTGGATTCCCGGGTGCAGGATCGGGCTGTCCTCCGGACAGTAGGCGGTCATGGCCAGAACCGTCATCATGTCGAGAGGTTGCGGAGAGTGGGCACCCAGCTGGCGGAACGAGGTCTGTAGGAGCCCCTGTGAGAGCCAGCTGCCCGCGTCGATGACCCGGCCCGCCAGGTGCAAGGGCAGGCCGGCTCCCAGGACCCCAGCCGCCACGAGGCACGGCACGATCCCCGCTTTGAGGTTGAACTCCTGCCCTACCATAAATAGGGACGCCTGAACCGCGAAGGCCAAGACCAGCAGGCTCAGCGTCAGCGGAGTCAAGATCGAGTTCAATTGCTGCACCCAGGGGATGCAGCCCCTGACGCCGCATTGGTGCCCTGGCTCTCCAAGGCTGCCGTCGTAGTTGTCCACCACCGGGTTGGTGCCTACCAGTGTCGTAATCAACCGCCAAGGACCCTTGGTGACGGCTCCGGTGACAGGGTTGATGCTTGAGGGATCGGGGCTGCCGTCGAGGCTGCCCATGATGGCGACCGGGCCAGAGATGAAGGCATCGATGATGTAGCAGAAGGGGTCGGTGATTCCACCGCACTGCTGGCTGGAATTGCTCGCCCCTGCTGACGCTGCAGCTGAGGGGGGGCTCGGCGAGGAGGCCTGCCCGGTGCTCGCGGCAACGACCCCTCGGGCGGCGCCGGTCGTCCAAGCGATTGACGCCGCGGCCGATGCCAGGATCACCCAGCTTCGAACGGATGGACCCTGGCTCAGGGGGCGGTCGATGAGCAGCTGCTGGTGGCACATGCCGTGCTGCTGCCGGAAAGCCCCTCGACGAAGCTGAGAATGGCCCCTTCGTTGACCAGCAGCAGCACCCCTAAGAGGACTGTGATCAATCCCTGAATGGCCGCGGCCCGGCGCTGGCTGTTGTCAAGGGAGGTCATGTATCTGATCGCGGCAAAGCTGAGGCAGAGCACAGCCACAGCCCCCAGCGCCAGCGCTGTGACTGTATGGATGATGTTGTTCAGCCCGGTGGCGAAGGTTGCCCAGACCATCAGGCTGAAACTCTGGTGGTGCACTCCACCGGCTGCCCAGGGCCCCCCACCAAGTCTGCAGACCCCTGCGACCACGGAAGACGCTTAGCACCCCCTCCCCATTGCGAGAGCGCCCTACCCGCCGCCGGTCTTGGGATGGAGGCCGCCTCTAGTGGCAGGCCCACCTGTTTGGCCAGAGCAGGGACGTTGTACCAACGGCGCTGGCGAATCACTGCGGGTTGATCGCTTCCGCGCAGGATCAGTGCCCGGTTGTCTGCCAACCTTCTCACCTCGTCAGCAGCCAGGAGCGGGTGAGCCGCGACCGGATCTTTGCGCTCTGCGGAGTCTGAACGATGGAGTGTGGTCGACCCAGCCAACCTGCTCACTTTCTCCAGCAGCTCGATCTCGGAGATGCCGGGGAGAAGCAGTTTGGTTCGGCAGTTGGCCCAGAGCGCCGCCGTGGCTTCTGCGCCGTACGTGGAGGAGATCGAGGCAAGGTCTTGTGCCATCAGCAGCATGCGAACTCCCTGAGATCGTCCAAGCTGGACCATCGCGGGGAGCTCGGAGAGCAGCGTCAATTGGGCGAACTCGTCCAAGACAAAGAGGACCGGTACTCGAGGAGGGGCCGCGTAGAGCGCTCGCCAGCAGCAGGCGAGGAGGGCACTGGTCACGCCCCGAACGAGCGGTGCGTCGTGAGGGGTCACCAGGCAGTAGAGAGTCTTCAGCGTCCCATCGGCCAGCCCGGCTGGATCGAAGGCGCTGCTGGACGTGGCCTCGGCGATGGTGTCGGTTCCGAACGGCGTCAGCTTCGCGACCAAAGTCGCGACCACACCCATGGCCGTCCGGTCTCCACCGCTCAATGCCCCCTGCACCAACCTTCTCGAGACCGGATGCACCATCTCAGATGTCAGCTCTTCGCCAGGTACGGTCTGGAGCAGGCCGAACAGGTCAGCCAGCGTCAGCCGGTGGGTCGCAGCCTCTACCAGAAGGCCATGCAACAGCTGCAGAGCGAGGTCGTGCCAGAAGGGTTCGCGTTCAGGAGGTCGACCCATCAGGAAGCCGGATGTCCGAAGCGCATCTTCGGAGCTCCGGACTGACGCAATGGGGTTCCACGGGTCCGACGGGCGCATCAGTGGCGCGAATACCGCTCCTGGCCCCAGTTGGGACCGGGCTGAGATAGTGGCTCTCAGGAGCTCTCCCTTGGGGTCGGTCACCACCACAGGCCCGGCCCACTCCAGAATCGCCGGGATCGCCAACCCGCTGGACTTGCCGGACCCGGTTGGCCCCAGTACCAAGAGATGGTCCTCGGCCGGAAGCTGAATCGGGGTGCGGCCATGGGTGCCCAGAAACAGCCTGGTCGGCTCCTGGGAATGCAGGCGCCGTGGTCGAAATGCCCGCAGGTCACGGCGCGTTGCTTGGCGGGCACGGCCCAGGGCCCCAGGGCGAAGGAGTCGTTTGCTCTTCAGTTCCAGAGCCGTCAACATGAGGAGCAGGATCGATGCCATGCCCAAGCTGACCACGGCTGGGACCTGAGTCATGACCGAACCTGCGAGCCTGACCCCGCTGTCCCCGATTCCCCCGCGGTGAGACCCGCCGGGGCGTAGCAGATGGGTCAGCCCCATCGCGACCAGGGCCGCGCCCAGCACCGCGGACGGAAGCACAACTCCGTCCCACCCACCTGTCGCCGACGGTCTTGGCATCTTCTAACCAAGTCCGCTGACGCGGTCATCCCGGGCTCTCCTAGGCGGCGCGACAGCCCTGTTTTCAGCGGTTGCTCGAGTGTTACAGGCCATAGCCGGAACGGTGCAGGAACTTGCACAAGTAGGCCGGGACACGTGTCTAGACTGACCTGGATGCCAGCTTCAGCGGGGACCCAGCGACCGCCGAGGCGGCCCTCCACCGACCGCACGATCCTAGTCGCCGACCGAGATCAGCTGTCCCGCACGACCACCGTCGCCATCCTGAGGCGACTCAGTTTCCAGGTGGTTGAGGCCGAGTCCTCTCGTGGAGCTCTGAACCAGGCCCGGCAGGGGCCGTTCTCCTGTGTCATCCTTGATCTGAATCTGATGGAGACGGGTGCCTTTGAGCTTTGCCGACGCTTGCTGGCGAAGTCGGGCTGGGGGTGGACCCCGGTCATCTTCACAAGTGGCCGTCAACCTCCGGTGGCAGTGCGCATGGAGATGCTGGCTGGAGGTTTCGACTACCTTGCCAAGCCCTTTCGTGCGGATCAGCTCTTGGCCTGCGTCGGAGACGCCCTGGCCAGCGCCGGAGAGATGCAGAATGTGCGGCCGAACCGAGAGCTCGCCCTGTCGCTGGCCGAGGCCGCCGTCGGTCGCTGACTTCGGTCAGGGTGTGGGTGTGACGGGCGGACTATTCCCCGTGGGGGTCGGCGAAGGTGTCGGAGTTGGCGATGTCGTCGGAGTGGGGCTGGGGGTGACCGCCGGGCTCGGCGACGGGGTCACGGTTCCGCCTCCAAGGATCTGGGAGGTTGGCCCCGTCCCCGGGAGGTAATAGTTGACCTCGCCTCCGCTCTGCTGGGCGGTGAGACCCCCAGGAGTGGGGTACCAGGTGCTGGGGGTGTTGGCCAAAGCGTATTCCATGAACTGATTCCACAGACTCGCGGCTCCGCTAATCCCGTTGAGCCCCCCTCCATACATCGGAGCATCGTTGGCGTTACCAACCCAGTCGGCCCCCACCAGGGTGGGGGTCCAGCCGACCGCGAGGTTATCCCGGTAGCTGTTCGAAGTCCCTGTCTTGATAGCAGCGGCGTGCCCCTTGAGCAGGAGTGGCGTGTTCGATCCGAATGCCAGCAGCCGGTTGTTGTTGCGCGACAGGATGGTATTCATGATGTAGGCCACCTGGGTCGACACGACCTGCTGGGCGGATGTTTGAGGGGTGTATATGGCAGTGCCTCTCTGGTTGGTCACCTTCAGCACGAAGTAGGCCGGGTGAAGCACCCCCTGGGCGGCGAAGACGGACCCGGCCTGGGCGATCTCCCAAAGCGGGATGGGGTAGGCTCCAAGAGTCATGCTCGGGCCATAGCTGGAGGCTGGTCCGGACAGCGTGGTGACTCCCATCGCCCTGGCCATGGCCAGGACCTTTGGGATCCCAACAGCTAGCTCGACTCGCACCGCGGGCACGTTCAGTGAGTTGCCCAGCGCCACCTGGATCGGCACCACCCCGGCGTAGGATCCCTCGTAGTCGTTGACCACAAAGGGACCTCCGTTGGGGCCACCCGTCGGTAATGAGAACGGGCTGTCGAGCACCGGGGAGTTCATGGTGATGGTGTGGTTGGCCAGCGCCGCGGAATAGGTGTAGAGCTTGAAGGTCGACCCGGGTTGCCTCGGGGCCGCTGCCATGTCGATCTGACCCCCAGGCACCGAGGGGCCCGCACCGCCCACCCACACCTGAATCTGGCCGTTGGCGGGGTTCTCAGCGACCAGTGCTCCGTCGGTCATATGCATCGCTTGGTGACGGGCGATGTCTGCGGTCACCATCTGCTGGGCAGCGTCGTTGAGAGCCAGATTGAGGCTGGTGTACACGCTCAGCCCCATCGTCGAGTATCCGGACCCGTAGTGAGACTGGAGCCAGCCCTTCACCTGGTCCACGAAGTAAGGAGCGTTGTCGACCGGGGCTTCACTGCCGGAGGTGAGTGTCGGCGGCTTGGCCAGGATTGCCGCTGCCTGGGTTGCTCCAAGTCCCTGGTACTTTTCCATGGCGGCAACCACCTCCTGCTGGCGAAGGCGAGCCCCAGGGAGATTGGTGATTGGGTCCAGATAGGATGGGGCTGGCAAGAGGCCGGCTAGGAGAGTTGCCTGCGGCGCGGTGAGCTGGCTGGCGCTCACCCCGAAGTAGGTTTCCGCGGCTGCCTGCACGCCCGTTGCCCCCTGGCCGAAATAGACGTCATTGAGATAGTCGTCGAGGATCTGGGGCTTGCTGAGACGACTGGTCAGCTCATTGCCGTAGAGGATCTCCTTGATCTTGTAGCTGATCGATTTGTTGTCGTGTAGGTAGAGCACCTTGGCTACCTGCTCGGGGATGGTGCTGGCCCCTTGCGCCGCGCTGTGGTGGATGATGTCGAAGACCCCGGCCTCCAGAATGCGAGTCACATCGAAGCTGGGTGCGGTCCAGAAGCTGTGGTCCTCGATCGCCACTATGGCATTTCGCATAACCGGCGCGATCTGATCGATTGGGACCGGTATCCGACTGGTACCAGGGGGGTGCAGGTCTGCCACCACCTGCCCGCCCTGGCCGTAGACAACAGTGTCCGTAGGAAGCTGGTTCCCAGCTGGTAGGGCGCTGTATGCTCTCGCTAGAGCTGTCAGGGGCACCGTCAGGACGACCGCTCCGGCCACCGAGGCCAATCCCACTATCCCGACCCACCGACGCCAGTCAGCGTTGCCTCGGCGTCGACCGCCGCGCCTTCGGTGGGCGCCTGAGTTAGAGCCTTTCGGTAGATTGGTGTGAAGCATGATTGTCGATTGGGCGCGGCGCGGGGCCAGCGGCCCGGGTTGGTTCCCAGACCCGGCCAGGCGGGGGAGGCGCACAACACGCGCCGCGCCCAACCCTAGCAACGCTCGAGGGTCGCATTTAGTTTCGATCGCACTGTCTGAGGGGGAGCGGGCTCCCGGGATCACGATGAGTTTCCTCGTCGACCACGACGGTGACCAGCTTCGCTTCGCCCCACCCGCGAGCAACGACCACGAGTTCTTAAGGGAGGCTGATGGAGTCTGAGCAGGAGCCGCTCACAGCGAAGCCAGCGCTTCCAAAATTGGCACCGCCCCCACGTGGCGCCAACTGGCGATTCACGGGGATTGCCGTGGCGGCGCTGGCGGTCCTGATCCTCCTCAAGTTGGTGACCACCCACCCCCAGCCATCGGCGTCACACAGCACTCCGGCCGCCGCGGCTGTTGGGTACCTCGCAGCCGTCAGGTCAGCAAATCTCCAGCAACTTGAGTCCTATCTCCCTCCCTCCGAACGGGACAAGGCCAGTGCCGAGCTGCGGACGCTGAGTGCAGATCACGTTGTTCTGGTGTCCCCCGCGGTGCAGGGAGCGGTTTTCCAGGGAAGTTCGGCGACAGTGAATCTGACAGTCGAGGTGTGCTATCGCCGAACCTCGGCAGATCATTACAGCTGCCAGCTGCTTCAGCGTCAACCGCTGGGACTTCCCGCGAATCTCCAAAGCGTGGAGGTGGGTGGCCGCTGGTACGTGAGTACCCTTCTGGAGCCGGAGCCGCTGACTAGCTAACCGCGCCCAGGCCAAGGCTTGGCGCCCCAAAAGAAGGCTCCGGTCATCTACCCCTTCGGAACGGAGATTGGAGCGACTGAACCAGGGGCGCCTTCAGAGCGAGGGGGAGACCTGAAGTTCCGGATCTAGCAGGCTGGAGATTTCTTCCTCCTTGAGCCCTGAGCGTTCCAGCGCAACTTCCCTGACCGTCCTATTCGACGCAAACGCCTCGTGGGCTATGGCTGCCGCGGCGTCGTAGCCGATGGCCGGCACCAAACCGGTGCAGATCGCGAGTCCGCGCTCCAGGAGCAGGGGTCCCCGCTGGGTGGCGGTGAGCCCGTCGACTGCCTTGGATGCGAAGTTCGCGGTCGCCCGCGCCAGGAGCTCCATCGCTTCCAGCAGGTTGTGGGCGGCCACCGGAAGCATCACGTTGAGTTCCAGCAGGGAGCCAACAGTACCAGCGAACGCCACCGTGGAGTCACAGCCCAGCACCTGGGCCACCACCATTAGGACCGACTCACAAATGACCGGGTTCACCTTGCCCGGCATGATTGACGAACCAGGCTGTACCTCAGGCAGACTGAGTTCCGCGATCCCCGCTCTCGGCCCGCAGCTCAGGAGCCGAATGTCGTTAGCGATCTTGTAGATCGAGATCGCGGCAGATCTGACCGCGGCCGAAGTAAAGACGACGGCGTCGAGTGTGGCCTGGGCCTGAAAGTGATTCTCGGTTTCGCGCAAATTGGCGTCGTACAGAGCCCCCAGGCGCTTTGCCATCAATTCCGGGAACTTCGGATGGGTCCCGATCCCAGTCCCGACGGCCGTTCCTCCGAGGGCGATCTCGGTCAACTGGGTGCGAGCACTCGCAAGGCGAGTCCGCGCCCGCTCGATCTGTCCTCGATACCCCTCGAACTCCTGCCCGAGCCTGATGGGCGTGGCGTCCTGAAGGTGAGTGCGACCAGTTTTGATCACCGGCCAGAGCTGGTCTCGCTGGCGCTCCAGACTGGCCTGAAGCTGAACCAGTGCCGGCTCCAACTCCTCGGCCAGGGTGGACAGTGCGGCCAGGTGAATGGCGGTCGGGAAGACATCGTTGCTGGACTGGCCCAAGTTCACGTGGTCGTTTGGATGGATAGTGGCGCGGTCTCCGCGGTCAGCCCCCAACAACTCCAATGCCCGGTTGGCGATCACCTCGTTGGCGTTCATGTTGGATGAGGTCCCGCTCCCGGTTTGAAAAATGTCGACCACGAACTCCTGGTCGAACAAACCCCGAGCCACCTCGTCTGAGGCGGCGGCAATGGCCTCTGCCCGCTCGGAGGAGAGAAGCCCCAACTCCGAGTTAACCTGGGCCGCCTCGCGCTTGACGGTCCCCAGCGCCGCGATCATGCGTCTGGGGAGCCTCAGGTTGGAAATGGGGAAGTTGACCGCCGCCCGCTGAGTGGACGCTCCGTAATAGGCGCGAGCGGGCACCTCCAACTCGCCCATTGAGTCGCGCTCCAGCCTTACCTGTTCCTCGCTCACGTCGTCGAGTTTAAACGCTGCTCTGATCGAGCGGTTCCGGACCCGGACGCCAGTCGTCGACCAGCCTTCGCCGCCAGTCGTCGTGCGCCTCGGCTCCCCCATGGGCCCTGAACTGGTACCCCTCGAAGCGGCGGAGCAAAAGACAGATCACAACTCCAACGCTGGTGACCGCGAGCGCACCGGGGGCCCGAGAAAGGGCCAGTACCACCGGCAGCCCAAGATACGCCAGCAGGACCCCCAGTCCACTGCGCCTTATGATCCCGCCGCCAGCCAAAAGCAGGAGCACGAACGCCAGGCCGAGCCAGGACCAGGGCGCGATGGCGCCGGTGGCCGTCGCCACCCCACGACCGCCGTTGTAGCGGAAGTAGAACGGCCAACCATTTCCGATGACTGCCATGAGACCAGCACCCGCCACGGCCCAGACGGGGAGGCGCAGCAGTTCGGCGGCAAGGACCGGCGCCAGCCCCTGTCCGAATTGAAGGGGGCCGACCAAGGCGGCAGGGAGAATTCCCACCGATCGAAAAAGGTTGCTGGTCCCGATCTTTCCAGTGCCTACCTCTCGCAAATCGACTCCGGCCATCTTGCCGATAAGCCAGCCTATTGGAACTCCACCCAACAGGTAGCCGCCGACCCAAAGCAGCCCAACACTGATCGTGGTGCGCAACGAACTCGCTACCAGCATCAGGACGGCAGCGGTAAGTCTGCGACCGCGGCGGCTCCGACCAGCCCTGGGCCCGTGTGTAGGGCTATCACCGGGGTCAACTTCAACGTCTCTATTGGGCGGTCTCCTAACAGCTCCCGAAGGTTCTCCGTCAAAGCGGGGATTGCCTCGGAGGCAGCTCCTCCGAACACCGCCAGGCGTACGCGGAGCTCGACTGGCATCTGGGCGGCGAGCAATTCCGCCACAGTGCGCAGCGCCTTCTTTGTGCCTCGGACCAGAGCCAACCGGTGCACGTCGCCTCCGGTAAACGCGAACACGGGGCGCACGTGGAGTAGATCGCTGCCGATGCCGGCAAGCGCCGGGATCCTTCCGCTGCGGACCAGGAACCGCATCGTGTCAAGCGAGGCAATCACCCGGGCGGTTGCAGCGACCGCACGAGCATGGGCCGCCACCGCCTCGAGTCCAAGCCCCGAGGCGCACGCTTCGGCCGCCGCTTCGGCAACCAAGGTGAACCCCCCCGCGGCCGTACCGGTATCGATCACCTCCACATGTCGTTCCGGCTGTTCCTTTTCCAGCATCTCGGCCGCGATTTGGGCAGACCGCCCCATCATTGAGAAGCGCGCCGGAATGGTCAGGCAGACGACGTCACCCTCAACGGTGGAGCGAAAGGCCTCGAGGTAGTCTCCGGGCGACGGAGAGCTACTGGTCGGGAGCGGGCCAGCCTCACTGAGCCTTAGGTAGAACTGGTCGGCTGTGATGTCGATTCCGTCTCTCAGGGCCCTGCCCTCGATCTCAATCGACATCGGCACCACACGCACCCACGGCGCACCGCTGAACGAGTGGGCCAGGCAGGCGCCGCTGTCAACCACCAAGCTCGTCCGGCGACCCCCCTCCACTATTGTTCGCTCTCCCCTTCAGAGGCCAGCTGCGCGCGGGCGTCCTGGTAGATCGACAGCAAGCGGTCCAGCATCTCCTTGAGACCATGATGACGCACCGCAGCGGATCTCGCCGCGAGCCCTTTCAGCCGAGCCCTCTCCGGAGCGTGAGCCACCTCTCTCAGCTGATCTGAGATCGAGTCTCTAAGCCGCAATGGGTCGAGTTCCAGGCCAGCCCCCGCCATGACCTGGAGCCCGCCGGCCGGCGTGACCGCCACCGCGCAGCCACAGGCCATCGCCTCCAGCATCGCCAGCGAGAGCCCCTCGGCGCTGGAGGGCAGGCAGAACAGGTCGACGGACCGCCAGAAATCCACCCTCGTCGGAAGTTCGCGCAGCTGTCCCAGGTAGACCACCCGAGGGTCCTCTGACGCTGCAGTTCGAACCTGGTGCTCAAGGCTCCCGGAGCCGGCTATGAGCAGTCGAGCACCCTTGCCCAGATCAGCGGCCCGAAAGCCAGCGAGCAACTCCCGAATGCCCTTTTCCGGGTCCAGCCTCCCCGCGAAGCCGACGACGAGGTCCGCCTGGGGAAGTCTCGACTGCCGCAGGTGACCGGGGCCAGGTGCGAAAACGTCCGTGTCCACGGCGTTGGGCACCACGATCAGCCTCTCCCGCACGAATCCCACCTTGACCAGGCGATCCAGATGGTCTTCACTGAAGACGATCACCCGCTGGTAGCTTCGCAACCGTCGCGCCCAGAAGCGATGCAGCTCGCGCATCACCAGCGCCCGCCCCGTCCCCGGTTGCCCGAACGGCAGGTGGAATGTCGCAACGGTCGCACTACCGGCCGCCGACGCGGTCCGGGCCACCCAGCCATCGTCCAGGGTGAAGCTCACGGAGCAGTGGGTGACCTGAGGACGGTGGGACTCAAACCAACGCCCCATTCGCCGACGGAAACTCGGGTGGGCCAGTGCGACCGTCTTGAAGCGCAGAGATGGCCACAGGATCTCCTCTGCGACCTTGGCAAATGTCTCGGGTCCGTCCGTGCTGGAATGATGGAAGTAAACCGATGACCCTCGGGCGGTCAGTCCTCCCACCACCTGCTCCGAGTAGGTGGTGAGTCCGTCGGCTCGTCGGCCCGGTGAGTGACCCAGCCAGCACAGTTGCAGGTGGTCGGCGCGAACTGGCTCAGCCACCAGCCGGCGCAGACAGACGATCTTCCTCAAACGGAAACCATTGCTCCGGCCAGCGTCGAATTGCCCGCTCGAAAACCTTCAGCAGCGGCCCCAGGGCCGTCGCCGGATCGGCATCTCGGTCCACCGCGACAGGGGGATGGACCTCCACAAGGTATCCGCCGGCCGGTGTCCGCACCGAGGTCACCGCAAAAAGTGGACATCCGGTTCGGGCCGCGAGCATCGCTGGCGCGACGGAAAACCGAGCTCGCTGCCCCAGAAGGTCGACTTCGATGGACCTCGTTTGGCCGGGTATGTCGGCCAGCAGGGCGACCCAGCCTCCCCTCCTTAGGGTCGACAGGATAGGTCGCGGTGCGTGCGACGCTGTAACGGCGGTCATGCCCATCTCGGCCCGGGCCCAGACCACCAGCTTCTGCAGCGACTCATTGCCTTCATCCGCCATCACCGCCGTCAGCGGGAAGCCCATGGTCGTCGCCCAGGCGCCGCCCGCATCCCAGGCACCGAGGTGAATCAGAACGAAAATGCCCCCCTGGCCAGCGGCCTGCATTCGGCGAACCTCCCCGACCCCAGCACTTCGGAACAGGCTCAGGATCTGCGGGCGCCCCAACCGATGGACATAGACGAAATCCAGGCTGGTCCGACCGTACTCTCTAAAGCTGCGTGCCGCCAACCTTCTCGCCTGGCGGCGACCCATGTTGGGGAACACGATCTGGTAGTTCCGGATGGCGGCCTGGCGGCGCTTTCCGCTGAGGGCGAATGCCGCATTGGCCAGCGGGTCAGAGAGGTGGTACCGGTAAGGCCCCAGCTGATGCAGCAGTGCCGCTGCGAGGTTGAGTCCCAGCTTCAGGCCGCCGTTCGGCTCCTCCATCCCCACTTCGGCCATGCCGCGATTGTCGCAGGCGCTGGGGTGGATACTGCGGCCTTTTCGCTAGTGTGAGGAGGGTGAACAATCTGGAGCGGGAGTCGAGCCGCTACCTGCGGCAGCATCGCTTCAACCCCGTCAACTGGTACCCGTGGGGTGAAGAGCCATTTGCCCTGGCTGCGGCGGAGGACAAGCCGATCCTGCTCAGCGTGGGCTATTCGTCGTGCCATTGGTGTCACGTGATGGCCCACGAATGCTTCGAGGACGTGGACCTGGCCAACCTTCAGAACCGACTCTTCGTCTCCATAAAGGTGGATCGCGAGGAGCGGCCGGACATCGACACCATCTACATGGGGGCCCTCCAGGCGCTGACCGGTTCCGGGGGGTGGCCGATGACCCTGTTCCTGCTGCCGGACGGTCGTCCCTTTTTCGCCGGCACCTACTTCCCAAGCCACGATCGACATGGACTGCCCGGCTTTGGCAGGGTGATGAAGGCGGTAGCCGACATCTATCTGAACAGGCGTGACGACGCAATTGGGGTGGCGGGCGAGCTCATGGCGGCGCTTGCCGTCCCATCGGCCTCTGCTGTCCAGGAGGGTGTTCCCCCCACGGCCGAGCAGATCGCCGAGATTGCCCGCGCCCTGCTTGACACGGTCGATCCGCTGAACGGGGGCTTTGGCGGAGCACCCAAGTTCCCCCAGGTCCCGCTGCTGGAGTTTCTTCTGTCCAGGGCGGCGTTGGCCGATGACACCAGAGCCTTGCGCTCTGTGGCGCTCACTCTCTCGGCGATGGCCCGCGGAGGGCTCCACGACCAGGTCGGTGGTGGTTTCCACCGCTATTCCGTCGACGATCGTTGGGCGGTCCCTCACTTCGAGAAGATGCTCTACGACCAGGCACAGCTGATCTCCTGCTATCTGCACCTGTTTCTTCAAGCGGGGATTCCCCAGGCACTGGCAGTCGCTCGAAGGACGGCCGACTTCACCCTGGATAGGATGCTGCTGCCAGGTGGGGGCTTTGCCGCCAGCCTGGATGCGGATGTGGATGGCGAAGAGGGTGCTACCTACCTTTGGGAACGCAAGGAGCTGGAGCACTCGGTTGCGCCCGGGGACCGGCAGCTGTTGAACCGTTTGCTGAGACTCGACCCCGCAGCGATGGTTGGCAGCCGCTTCGTGCCCCAGGCCGCGGCAGATCTGCGGCCGTGGGGAACTCCGGGGCCGACCACCGAACCGAGTGGCCCGGGGTCCGGCTCTGAGATCCTGGCGGGGCTGCTGGAGCTCAGGGACAAACGGCCTCAGCCGCCGCGCGACGAAAAGGTGGTCACCGCCTGGAACGCCCTCATGGTGGTCGCCCTCTGTGAACTTGGGACCGCGACTGGGGAGCTCAAGTACACCACGGCGGCTGAGCAGGCAGGCCGACTCCTGATGAACAACGGTGGTATGCAGACGTCGCGGCTGGCCCACCTCGCCGGTCAAAGCGGCCCCGGTCTCCCCGCTACCCTTGAGGACCTCGCCGCCACCGCCCTGGCGGGGCTCAGGCTGCACGAGGTAACCGGGGAAGCAATTTGGTTCGACCGAGCCGTGAACTTGGCTGAGCAGGCCGATCGGGAGCTGCGCGCTCCCAACGACGCAGTCTGGTACGACGTCGCAGCGGATCAGGATCCGCTCTTGAGGCTGCGTCCGCGTGCTCTCGAGGACGGGGCTACCAGGTCGGGCAACTCGCTGATGGTTGAGCTGTGCCTGCGCCTCTTCGCCCTGACAGGCGTCGCCGCCTGGGGGGAACGGGCCGAGGCGGCCCTGGCGCTGCTGTGTCCAGCCGGCCTCAGGGTGCCCGCGGCATTCGGCGGCTTTCTCCAGAGCGCTCAGCTGTTGAGCAGTGGCCTGGTCGAGCTGGCGCTCGTCAGCGCGGCGCCGGCCCCCACACACCTAGCCCTCCTCCGACGAGCTCGAGAGCGTCACCGCCCCAATCTCGCTATCGGCGTGGGGCTCATGGCTGCACCGGCATCGGTGGCACAAAGTGGGCCGCCCCTGGTACGCGGGAGGGTCCTGCGCGACGGCCTGCCGACAGCGCACGTCTGTCGCCGGTTCGCATGCCGCCTTCCCACAACTGACCCCGAGATCATGGTCCGGGAGTTGGATGGCAGCTGAATGGGCTTGGGGACCGGGATAGGACTCGGCCGCGGGACGACGGTGGTCAAAAACCGCCCTGCAGGCTGTCGCGAAATGCGGGAGGGTGGCCGAGAGCTGGGAGGGGATGCCAAACGGAGGCATGGCATACAGCTACGGACCGCGCGGTCGCGATCAGCTATTCCTGCCGCCGACCAGCATGCGGGAGCGGCTGCCCGAGTGACATCTGGCCTGGTTCCTGATCGACGTGGTGGGGAAGGTGAACACGAAGGCCTTCCACGCCCGCCACCACAACGACGGAGGGGGACGGACAGCCTACGACCCGGAGACGATGCTGACCCTGCTGATGTACGCATATTGCGAAGGAGTACGCTCCTCGCTGCGGATCGAGCAGCTCGGCGAGAATGACATCGCGTACCGGGTGATCTGCACCAACCGAGGGCCGGATCACGCGACCGTAGCCCACTTCCGGGTCGACCACGAGCAGTCGCTTGTGGAAGATGTTCGAAAGGAGACGGCGGCATGAGCGGGATAGAAGATCTGCGCCGGCGGCGCCAGTCGGGGGCTTCCGTACCGCGACGTATGCCAGCACCACTTCGGCCCCGCACGGAGCCCACCGTGGAAGCGAAAGACAAGGGCCAGAGCCGCATGACAGTGATTCGTCGCCGAGCTGCCTCTGACTTGAAGCGCAGGTTGGGTACCGCAAAGAAGAATCGACAGTTCTCGGCTGAAGTGGCCGACCTCGACCGCACCTTCCGAGATCGCAGGAGAGATCAAGCTGCAGGTGCCTCCACCACCTGACCGATGGACCAGACGAAGCCCGCGAGCTCGCCAGCGACCGCGGTGACTGCCTTCTGACCCGGGTTCCGCAGCAAATCGGAGATCACATGCCCTGAGGGGCCTATTTTGACTTCAAGGGTGTGCTTCCCGAGTCGAAATGTGTAGGCACAGACGGCAGGCCCCATGCTCTTGCAGTGAACGTGAGTAGCTGCTTACATCGTAGGCAATGTATCTGCGGGAGACCCGGGCCACGGACCGCCACGGCCGGCCTGTCAGCTACCTCCAGCTGGCGCATAACCGGCGCAACCCCGTGACCGGCGCCCCGACAGCCGAGATCATCCACAGCTTCGGTCGTGCGGACCGCGTCGACCGCGAGGGATTGGCCCGGCTGGTGCGCAGCATCAGCCGCTTCCTTGAACCCGGGGTGGCAGTTGCCGCCAGCACGACCG
>DAHVDN010000089.1 GCA_027313505.1 Candidatus Dormiibacterota bacterium | reverse complement strand
GCAGGGGGTCGAAGGCCGCTTCTGCCCGTTGCAATCGATCCTGTCGGCGCGCTCTCTCATCGGCGTCGTCGGTCGCGTGGGGCCCGGCAGCGAGCTCTGCCATGGTGATCGCGCTGACCGCCAGCTCGATCGGGAGTTGCCCGGCGTCAAGCTGTTCGAGGTCGATGACTACGGAGGTGTCGATGACACCACGCTGGGCACGTTGGGCGTCAGGCACGGGGGCTGGGGTCCTGACGCGCAACGCTGTCGAGGTCGGCGCGAAGCTTGGTCAACTCGACACTTGGAGCGCCGCGGAACATGGCGATAGCGGCATCGGCGGGCACGAAGCGGCGTCTCCGCAGGGGAGTCAACTCTCCGACGGGCACACCATTCCTGGTGACTACGAAGGTCTCGCCCTGATCCAATGCCCTCATGATCTCGCCGCTGTCGTTCCGAAGCTGCCTTTGGGTGATGTCTCGTGCCATGGGGTGATCGTAGCACTATGTGCTACTGGCGAACTGATGGTCCTGTGACCTTTCGTGTCTGTTCCACTCGACCCAGGGGAGCACCGGAAGCGCCCGCGCCGTCGATGCTGAGGTCGCGCTCTCCTGACCGAGCGCTCTTGCCTCCAGACCTACTCACATAGCGGGATAGTTGATGTAAGGGGGGGGCTTGACCGAGTAGTGGATCACCATCTCGGTCCCGAGGTAGGCGGTACTGGTGTCGTCGAGGAGTTCGCAGAGGCCGGCCACGGCGCGGGTGCGGCGGCGTGCCGAGAGAGGGTTGAGGTGGACCTCTAGCCGGCCATCGGCGCAGCGTAGGTCTCCGGCGTCGCGGAAAGCCTCCCGAAGTAGGGCTCGGCCATCATCCGCTGAGCGCGCCCAATAGAGGGGAACCAGCGGACGGGCTAGGGCGGACTCCGAGTTGTAGGCGCTCATGCGGGCGGCGTGGGCGAGCAGCTCGCGCTTGGTCTCCAGCAACCGAGCCTCCGGGCGCACCCGCGAGCGGGACGTTGTTCGGGGTGGGATCCCGCTCCGCCTCCAGGCGCCGAACCACCTCCTGTGCCGTGCTGACCTGTTGCCCGGCAGCGGCGTTGGCGATCTTGAAGCCGCGCATGGTCGGGTCCTGGGCCTCTTGGTTTTCGACCGCAGCCGCTCCGTAGGCAGCCTGAGCTTCGACCAGCCCGGGGCGGGCCCGTACCAGCCGGCGGGCCACACTCCAGAGATCTGGTGACAATTCGGCCTCTGTGCTTGACACTCTCGGGAGTCGGCATATGATCCGACTGTGGGCAACTCGACTCGGCCCGACCACGAGAGGCAGGGTCTGACGTCGCTGTTGTACGTCAGCACACGCGAGTTGAGATCACTCGGACTGGTTTTCGGACTGCCCGTCTTGGTGGAGGCAGCCGTATGGGGTGCCTCCACGAAGTCGAGTCACCAAGTCAAGCCCGTGTCATCGACGATCGCTGTTGGCGCGGGGGTTTCGAGTTGAAGCTGCTCCTCGCCTTAGTCATTGGGGTCTCGTTCAGCACTTCTTGCGGTGTTGGCAGTAGCTCTGCTTCCCCAACTCCAAGTCCGCCGAGATGTTCTACTCTGGCTTCCCCGACATTCGCTTTGCCTAGTGGGCAGCGAGTTTCCATGTTCGATACGGTGCTCGGCCACACCGTCGTCCTGCCGACTATCGCTGATTCTTTCGTACAGACCGCCATTGTTCCCGTCCATTCCGAGCTGATCATCAACCTGACCCCGGCTTCTTGGTCATATCCCGACGTTAGCAATCAGAACATTGCCTCACTCGGCCGCTCGGTCAGAGGGTGCATCGGACAGCAGCACATCAGTCTCTACACGCAAAGGACCGGTACGACACTCGTCCAAGACCAACAGCCTTGTTCTGATGGCCTTGCGTGTATCGGTGCATATATCACGGTGAGGGTGGAGGGGCGATGAAGACGACTCGCAGTAACAGAACGGTACTACGCATGAGTTTGCAACCCAGACGGATCCTCTTGGGAAGCATGATCCTGGGAGCAGGCCTCTTGGGAATCCTGGGTATGGAACACATCGCAGCTGCGGTTACGCCCGTAATGAGGGCTGCTGGATGGAGGTCAATCGGGGAACCGATGTTGTCGGGCACGAAGGCTGTCGCGTCCACACAGGTACGGCCGCCGTCAGGGTATGTTCACAGCGGTGCAATGCCGCCGCGTATGCCGCCTGAACCCTTGCCGTCGCGGCAGGGTCCAGTGAGGACGATGCCATTGTTCCCAATAGGCAAGGCTCACCTTGGGGCGGCCATTGGAGGCGGGCAGGAGTGGCACGCGGCGGGCAGTTTGGCGGGTAGCTGACGGCTCATAGGTGGGAGCGTCAGCGCGAGCACCAGCGCTTTCCTGCTGCACGTCAGGCGCGGTCAAGCCAACCAGGACGCCAACTTGGCGCCTTGCACGCGGTACGCCGCAACCTTCTGGGGTCTTGACTCACCACAGCCGTCGAGCCGAGCAAGCGGCATCAACCAGGCGCTGCGTCGACGAGGTCTTTGCGGTCCGAGTGTGGCACCACCTTCGGGCAAGAGGTTGCCGGGTACTCTGTCACGTGGGACAATCCCGACGTGCTCGATGCCATTTCGGTCCATCTGGAACATGAGAGGGTCGACCAGGAGCTGGTGGCGGCGCTCGCCCATGGCGTACCACATGCACGCTTGTCTGAGATTCCGACAACCCTCGCGCCATGGTTGCTGCCGGTCGAGTGGAGTCGCGAGCGTCTATGGGCGATCGAGAGACAGCCCGTGCAACTGCCAGTCGTGGCCCTGCGCTGGCTATATGACCTGCCTCTCTGGCGTGCCCAGGACGGCAGGTGGTTCATGGTCACGCCCGGGGAGTTCTTGCGGGACCAGGCAGGATATGCGGAGCACGAAATGAGGGTGGCGCAGGCCGATCTCTCGCGTCCGGTCCACGCTCTGTGGCGCCACGACCGCTTGTTTCTCATAGATGGAGTCCACCGCCTCGTCAAGGCAGATCGTGCGGGGTGGTCCACGATACTGGCGGTTGTGGTCGGTCCGAAGGATCTGCCCTCGTTCATCGAGCAGATGGGGAGTTGAGATCAACGGAAGTGCCTTCGGACAGCCACCTCTTGGCGAGTGAGCCTCACTGCCAGCTGTCCTCCCAGCCGTGTGATCTCGGGCTGAGATCAACCCAGGGTCGTGTACAAACCTTGCAACGACCCTCTATCGGCACGGTGGCACGTTTGGTCCGCACCAGGTAGACTGTAGCAGTGGCGCGACCAACCCTGGACCGTGAGAGCCCGGTGCCGCTGTACCAGCAGCTGGCGGATGTCCTGCGCCGGGACATCGAGGAGGGGAGGCTGCCGGCGGGGGTGGCGTTCCCGTCGGAGCGCAAGCTCATGGCCCGCTACCAGGTGACCAGGACGACGGTCCGGAGCGCCATCGGGGTCCTGAAGCAGGAGGGGATGGTGGTCGCCGAGCACGGGGCGGGAAGCTTCGTGCGGGATCCCAAGGCGGACCGGCACCGGGTGGACGCGACCCGGGTGGGCATGGTGCGCCCCGCTCCGCCCAGGCAGGAGTCCAAGGACGTGGCCCTGACTCGGTCCTTCCGTCTTTCGGCGATCCTGGAGAGCGCGGAGCGGCGGATGAAGACGACTCCGTGGATCTCGGAGCTGCTCCAGGTGGAGGGTGGGACTGAGGTCCTGGTGCAGGAGGCGACGGGACTCGACTCCCAGGGAGCTCCGTCTCTCTGCCGGGCCTGGCTTCATCCCAGGGTGGAGAAGGAGATGGGTCTGTCCGAGGAGGACCTCGACGGCTATTGGCTCCCCGACATGCTCGCCATCAAGGGGGTGCCGGCCGCGGAGGGGGAGGACGTGGTGGAGGCGGCCATGCCGACACCCAACATCAAGCGGGTCCTCTCCGTCCCGGACGGGGTCCCGGTGCTCCAGCTCTACCGGGTGATGAAGCAGGACGATCTGGTGGTGGCGGTCATCGAGACGCACCTGCCGGCCGACCAGACCACCCTGGTGTTTCCGCGGATCCCGCTCCACATCTAGCCCGACACCTCAAGCTGGCCGGGCGACGGCGCCCTTTGGTCGCTAGGCGCCGGTGCGAGTGGGCGCTGGGACCACTCCTCGATCTCCTCGAGCTGAAATTTCGCGCACCCCCTTGACAAGGCCGGTGGTCGTGCTTGGATGGTCCGTACCACATGGCGCGTTGCAGTGCCAGAGTTCAGGAGGGGCGACATGGCTGATCACAGGCGTCGACTACACCAGCCGAGAGAGCGGAGGGACCGGGCCAGGCGGCAGGGCCGGGGGTGCCACTTCCCAATCTGGGCGGTGCTCCCCGAGCTGATAGAGGAGGAGGAGCGGGTGCGCCGGCTGGACCAAGAGCTCGAGCAGGTCGCTGCGCTGGAGGACCAGCCATGAACCACGTCGAGCTCATCGGGGTGGTGGCATCTCAGGTCGAGCTGGAGGAGTTCCCCTCCGCGGCCAACGGCCCTCAGACCAAGGCGAGTTTCCTCTGCGCGGTGAGGCGGCGGACCAAAGACCAGGCTCCCGACTGGATCAGGGTCGAGACCTGGGGAGTCCAGGCCAAGAACCTGGTCCGCTTCAACGGCAAGGGGTCCCGGGTGGCCGTCACCGGTCGGCTGCGGGGCACCTTCTACAACCCTGACGGCAAGGAGAGGGGTGGGCAGCTGCGACTGACCGTGGTCGCGGAGTCCATCACCTACCTCTCGGCTCCCAAGGCCCAGGAGGCTGAGGAGCCTGCGGCCAAGAGCAAATGACCGGGCTGGTCGGAGCCGTCCTCACCCTGGTGGTGGGGGCGGCCCTGCTCCTCTTCACCGGCTTCGCTGTGCTCCTGATCGTGCGCAGCCTGCTCAACTGGAGGAGGGGAGGGGCCCGCCTGGGCTGCCTCCTCCTCATCATCTTGTTCATCCTCTGGCTGGTCACGGGGCTCGCCTCCGGCACCAGTCAATCGTCTGGGACCATGGCTCCGGTCCCGGCGCCGGCTCAGGTGGCCGAGTGATGGGGGCCCGCTACACGACTGAGCGAAGGGAGTGGTGGGACCCGGTTCGGATCCTGCTCTCGGTTGTGCGCCAGCCGGCGGTCTGGGCTTTCCTCTCTGTCCCATATGTGACCGGAGCCCTGGGCTGGCCGGAGGGGATCACGGAGGTCGCGACCGGGGTGGTCACGGTCTTCGTCCTCGCCCTGACCCTGCACCGCCGGCACTGGTCGGTCGCGGCCAGGCTGCGGCGGGCCATGGCGGAGTCCGGGCTGGTGGGCCGGGATGGCAGGGGCAGGACCGTCCTGCCCCGGGCCAGCCTCCGCGGCCAGTGGGTCGGTCGCAACCTCACCCTGCGCTGGCGGATGCCTCCTGGGGTCACCCTGGCCGATGTCCTGGTCAGGCAGTCTTCCCTTGAGGCGAGGTGCGACTGCGCCCTGCGCTGCTGGGATGAGCCCGGCTCTCTGGTGATGGAGGTGCTCCGGCACCAGATCCCAGACGAGGTCCCCTACCGCACCTTCTACTCCGGGCCCCGTCCCCATGGGCGTTGCCTCTTGGGGCTGGGCCGGGGGAGGCGGGGATCGCTGTGGGTCGATCTGGACTCGTGCCCGCACCTGCTGGTTGGAGGCATGACCGGAGGGGGCAAGAGCGTCTTCCTGCGCCAGGCGCTGACCTTCCTCTGCTGCGACCACCCTCCGGAGCGGCTGCGGCTGGCGCTCATCGACCTCAAGGGCGGGGTGGAGCTCGCCTATTTCGGCCTGCTGCCGCATGCCCTCTACCCGGTCGCCGACACCGTGGCGGCAGCGGCGGAGACGTTGAGTCGCGTCCGGGAGGAACTGGACCGGCGGCTCTCCGCAGTCAGGCGCTCCGTAGAGGCGGGGGGCTCAGCTGCCCCTGCCACCTGGCCCCGGATCCTGGTTGTGGTGGACGAGGTGGCCGAACTGACGGTCCGCGACCTTGGCGACGACCGGGCCGCCCGGGCCGCCCAACAGGCGGCCACGGGGCGGCTCTGTGAGATCGCCAGGCTCGGGAGATCGGTGGACATCCACCTCGTCTGCTGCACCCAGAGACCGGATGCCGAGGCGGTGCCCGGGCAGCTGAAGGCCAACCTCGACGGCACGGTCGCCTTCCGGGTCAGAGCCGCTGTCAACAGCTTCATCCTGCTCGACAGCGACAAGGCCTCGCTGCTGCCGCCGCACCCGGGCCGGGCGGTCTGGGCGCATCAGACTGTGGAGGAGTTCCAGGCGGTCGACTGCTCAGTGGAGGAGAGCCGGGAGCTGCTGCTCGCCAGGTGGGGTTCCGGGAGAGTCTCACCCACCACTGGCCCTGTCACACAGTGGTGGGAAAATACGCTCTCCACTTCAGACGAGCTCTCGGATCCATCGTGATGGCAGACCTGAGGATTCTGAGCGCCGGGGTGGACACGCTCCACTGCTCCGTCCGGGGGGAGCTTCAGGACGGGCTGCTGGTCTTCCTCGAGGCGCTCAAGGAGGAGTCTCAGCGTACCAA
>DAHVDN010000088.1 GCA_027313505.1 Candidatus Dormiibacterota bacterium | reverse complement strand
TGGCTCATCCGCCGGCCCACCACCACCCGGCGGAACTCCCGCAGGTTGCGCTCCACCGTGGAGACGCTGGCCGTGGCAAGCAGCTCGCGGGTCTCCGGGGAGCAGCCGAGCTGGCCGTGCCGCTCCAGGATCAGGACCAAGTCCCCAAGGAAGGGTTGGAGCCGCTGAGAGCAGAGGGAGTCGGAGGCCTCCCAGCAGACCTTGAGGGCGGTCCTGAACACCGGGCCGTACCGCCTTCGCCTCGGGACCCGCTTCCGCAGCGGCAATCGCCGCCGTCCCCTCAGCACCTTGACTGCGTACTTGCGCCCGTACCCAGAGGCCAGGCAGAAGGAGTCCAGCAGCTCACCCTTCTCCACCCGGCCGGCCCCCCGGTACCTGGACTCAGCTCCTCCGCCAGCTCGTACCGCTCCCGGATGCGCATGGGCTCCGCCCCCTCGCTCCAGCTCTCCGGCGGCCGACCCTCGGTGTCATTCCTTGTTGAAGGAGCGATCGCCCCAGGGTGCGATTCTCGCTGAGGTAATACGCAGCCTTGACAAGCGTGCTGCCTGATGCCAAACTAAAAGATAGACTGAAGATCCCAATTCTGGGACTTCACTAATGGAGGTCCGCATGGACAGTCGACGCTTCGCCCCGATGCTGAACCTACCTGACTACCCAAGCAAGCCCCGCCACTCCCGCCGGACGATGATCTTCGACAGGGGCTGGCCCTCCGTGTTCATCGAGGGAGTGCTTGAGTCGTTCGCCGGTGCTATCGACATTGCAAAGATCAGCGCCTGGCACTTACACCAGCCTGAGAGCGTCGTCAGGCGGAAGATCCAGATGTACAAGCGCTTCGGGGTCGAGGCGCAGTGTGGAGGGCCGGTACTGGAGCTCGCTCGGCTTCAGGGGAAGGAAGACCAGGTGATTGAGTACCTCCAGGAGCTCGGATTCGACGGCCTGGAAATCTCCAGTGAATCGCTGCCCACCCAAGTGGACATCGAGCTGGAGAGGCGTCTGGCGGAGAAGTGCCTAGCCATGGGCTTTACGATCCACGGCGAGGTGGGCAAGAAGTTCCCCGAGGGCGATCAGGTGCGGAAGGCCGCGGGGGTGCTGGACGTGGAAGCCGCGGTGGCCAACTTCCAGCACTACGTTGACATCGGGTGCGAGGGCAGCTACTTTGAGGGCCATCTTCTGCGTGCGATGTGCGGCGACATGGGGCAGAACGAGTCGGCGCGGCAGCAACTCATCGACCTCGCTGACGCGGTTGGCATCGACAACATCATCTTCGAGATCCCCGGAACCTATCTCCACTACGCGGGCAAGCGCGCGCTCCAAGGATTGCTCGTCTACCTCTTCGGGCCGAACGTGAACATGGGCAACGTGCTCATCGAGGAGGTGGCGGAAGCGGAGGAGATCCGAGACGGCACCTTCCCAACCTTCGGCGCGCCCAACGGGGATCATCCCTGGCTGGCTTCACTTTCAAGAACCGGCACCGGTACCGCGGAGCCGCAATGGTGGCGAGGTGTCGAGGCCAGTGTGAGCGTCGAATAGGCGGGGCTGCGTCTGTGTTGACGCCCAACCCCAGCGAGGCACTCGCCGAGTTCGTGGCCACGCTCTCCTCAGAACGGTTGCCTGGGCACATCGGCGAGCGCGTCAAGGACCTAATCTTGGACGCGCTCGCCAGCGCTCTCCTCGGCTACGATGCGCGAGAGGTCGCCACCGTCGTGGCCGTCGTCGACGATCTTGCCCCTGGCACCATCGCCACGATCATCGGTGGCGGCCGGGGGTCCGTGGCGGCGGCCGCGCTGGCCAACGGGTACCTGATAACCGCCGTCACGGTATGCGACATCCACCGGCCCAGCGCGTGCCACGTGATGCCCGAGGTGCTGCCGGCGGCGCTGGCCGCCTCCGAACTGGTTGGGTCCTCAGGGCGGGACCTACTTCTGGCCGTGGCCGCCGGTGCGGAGGTGACCACCCGGGTGGGCCTTGCCCTGAGAAATGACGAGTTTCTCGCCCGTGGCTGGCACATGCCGGGAATCTCCGGTTCCTTGGGGGGAGCGGCGGCCGTCGGTCGTGTCATGGGACTCGACCAGCGGGGCATTGTCCATGCGCTCGGCATCGCTGGCAGTCAGGCCACCGGGAGTTATGCCCAGCTTCGGACCCCTGCCATCAAATTTCAGCAGGCGCGCGGCGCCTTGGCCGGGGTGCTTGCAGGGCAATTCGCAAGCTCCGGCCTCCGCTCAGCGCCGGACATCCTGATGCACCCGGACGGTGGCCTCCTTCGGACTCACAGCGATGGCGGCTTTCCGGAGTTGGCCACCCGCGGCCTAGGCGACGATTGGGAACTGGAGCGAATTTCCCTCAGGCCGTGGCCGGTGGCGGTGCATCTTCAGCCGTTGGTCACATCCTTGCTAGAACGGACCTCGTCCCAGACAGTGCCTCCGGGCGACATCGCGGAAGCCCGCATTGAGCTTTCGCAGGCAGCGTACGACATGCACGGTCGGGTGGAATATAGTGACCGATTCAGCGCAAGACTGTCAGCTCCGTACGTGACTGGGGTGGTCCTCCACGACGGCGAGTGCGGGCTTAGACAGTTCCACCCGGACCGCCTACATGACAGGGCGCTGTGCGCTTTCGTTGAGGAGCGAGTGAGGGTTCTTGTCAATCCCGACCTGCGCGGCAGCAGTGTCCGGGTGACTATCACCGCTTTCGATGGCACCGGCCACACGGACCACCGCGACATCGCCAAAGGAGATCCAGAGAGCCCGCTTTCGCGGGGGGACATCGAGAGCAAGTTCCGCCAAGCAGCCATGGCCGTGTTGGGTCCCGTGGCGACCGAGCGGGTAGTCCAGCTCGTTTCGCACTTGGAAGATGTGCACCGGGTGAAGGAACTGACCGAATGCCTGCGCAAGAGCTAGCCGCCGCTTCAGTGGTCGAGCCTGGCCAGCGCTGGGGGACTGGCCGTTTTCGGGATCGGTCGGCCCGCCAGACAGGCGTTTGGCAGATCGGGCGGGCTATGCGCGCGCAAGATCGGGTCTGAGATCACACCAGTGACCGAACTGAGGCGCGCATTGTCCCGACCGTCATCCTCGAGAGGGCCAACATCGGACGCGGCTGGGGATTCGGCAGCCAGAGAGCTCCCGCTCCGAGTGACTTACCAGAGCTTCGGGCAGATGTCTGGCATGGAGGCTTACCAGACCTTTCTGCGGACGGAGGTAGCGGCCGCTAGCGGCCCAGGGGTCGAGGTGGAGGTGCGGTGCCTCGATCACGCACTGGTGGGGGGAAAGGGGTTCTCGTCGTCGGAGGCACTCGAGTTGCCGGCCCTGCTGCGGAGCGTAGCGAGCGCCGTGGCCTCGGGTGCCGAGGCAGTAGCCATCGCTAACGGCTTCGATCCCGGGCTCTGGCAGGCGCGTGAGGTGTTCAACGTGCCAGTGCTGGGACTCTTCGAAACCGTGGCTTTTCACGGACTGCGCATGGGCGCCCGCATTGGAGTGCTGTGCTCCGGGCGAAGTGGCCCGGCGCGCATCCAGGAGCTGGTCTCCAGGTACGGCATTGAAGCCCGAGTCGCACGGCCCGTGGCCCTCGGGATTGGCGTGCCCACCGTGGTCTCGGCATTCGAGGACGACCAAGCCTATACTCCGATCGCCGAGGCGGTGGACTCTGCCCTCGGGCGGTTGGCCGCGGACGGGGCGGAGTTGGCCATGATCGCGTCTGGGGCGCTAGGGGCGCTGATCCGCTCAAGACGACTTGATGAGTCTGCCCGCATTCCCGTCCTATCCAACATACCGATCCTTGTCCAGGGACTGCTGGCCGCTGCTGCCCTCTCCCGTCTTGGGGTTCCGGCGGTGAGCCGCGTGGGCCGCTTCGCGGCCGCGCCGGATGCTGTGCGCGAAAGTCTGCGCGCTCGCCCAGAGTGACCATCGCTAGCACTGGCGATGGTTCTCCCCCCTGAGATCAGCTACGAGGTGCGGGGCTGGCCGGTCAACCTGTAGCGAGAGGGGGCCACCTGCCGGACCGCGAAGCCGAACCGTGGTGGCTGGGAGGGGGAGCCCCTGACCACTTGCCAATCCTGGGGTCGGTAAATCGGCAGCGCGGGCAGCGCCTGCCGGGCCTGGAGATCTGGACGAATGGTGTCGGGGGGCCGTTGTGCCAAGGCAGGTGTTACAAGGGTCGGCCTCGCCGCCTCCGCGGACGGGCCCGGGGTCGGCGACTGGACAAGGCGCACCAAATTTGGGATCATCATTCCCATGAGGTCTCAGCTCCAGATACTCTTGGCCTTCGATCACGGTCCGGCCTCTCTCACCGCTGCCGACGTGGTCATCCGAACGGGTCTTCCCCGGAGCACTGTCTTCAGGAGCCTGAGAACGCTCGTCGAGAGCGCCTTCCTGATCCAGTCCACCAACGGCGGGACTAGTCGCTACCTGCTGGGACCCCGGATACTGCAGTTGGGACTGGCGGCGAGCACGAATCTGAGCTCCGGTGACGTGATCGCCGGCCCAGCGCTGGACTTGGCCAGGGAGACCGGCGAGACCGTCACCTTCAGCATCGTAGATGTGCCGTGGCGGGTGTGTACCTACGTAGTTGAAGCATCGAGTGACCTGCGTCACGTTGCCTATGTCGGGGCCCGCTATCCACTCCACCTCGGCGCCGCCAGCAAAGTCCTCCTTGCCAACCTGGCTCCGCCGGTGATCGAGGCGGTTCTGCGGGGGACTGATCTGAGCAAGGCGGGCCTTGCCGCCCTGCGGGGACAGCTAGGGACCATTCGTACTGACGGTTATGCGATCAGTACCGGGGAGCGCGTTCCGGAGATCGTAGCGGTGGCGGCACCCGTCTTCGTGTCGGGCCACCTGCTAGGGAGCGTAGCTGTCTCCGGCCCTGACGAGAGACTCTCTCGTATGATCGAGCCGTACAGGGACGCCGTGGTGCGCGTAGCGCACCACGTAGCGGACCGGCTGACCTAACTGGCGCGGCCCCCTAGCCCGTTCCGCCCGACCTTGGGGAGTGGCCCGCCGACGATGTAGAAGCGCAACCGAGCCTGACCGTCGTCCGGTGATCAAGGGACGAAGCCGGTCGACGGGCGCAGGGCCGCTGCAACAGTCGCTGGGCCGAGGTGCCGTTTGGGCCCTCGCTTCGGTAGACGGCGCCAAGCGCCGCTCTCGGCTTGGACCGAGCTTTGGCAGGTACGGACCTGTCGACGGCACCGGCACGTTGGAGGCAGCGAGGCTCTGCGCCCCTCGGCATGGCTGGCATCCCCTCCATCTACCCGCTCTGCCCCTTGCCCGGCGTCCCGTGTATGTGCCGTCCTTCGGGGTCTCAGCACCGAGCCGCGGCCACTCACTTCAGTGGCTGCGCAGGGAGGGTCAGTCCCACGGGCAGTTGTGGCCACCAGCAGAGGTGCAATTGGCAGGCCCCTGGAAGGCGGCCAAGGCTGGCGAGGGTGGGTCGGTGCGGCCTCGCCTGGTGGCGCCGGACCGGATCATGCAGATCATTCTTCCCATCTCGGCTTCGCCGCCGACTCACGGTCCGCACGGGTACGGGTAGTCGGATCGCCCCCAAGCGCACGTTAAGTTCGATACCGGGGCTGGCTTGGATGGCTTGGTCGCCCGCGGGGTTGCGGGTGGGAGCCTTGGTCGTGACGCTGGTCGCGGGATCGGTGCGAGCATGTCAGGGGCTCACTCCCGTGGGCGCTATGTCGAACAGATGGTGGACGGCAGGCACCCCTCCTGCTCCGCCACGGCCCTAACTCCGACTTGTCGCGACTGGGTACCGCGAGGCAGGGGCAGCACAGCTCACGGCAGTTTCCGATCTGGAGGCGTTCGCGCCACGGGAGGATGACTACGCAGCATTTCGGAGGACGCAGTCAAGGCTGGTATGGCCGATAGGCGACACGCCCCTGGAAGCAGCTCAGAAGGAGGTGCCCATGCTGGAGGCGTTCACAACTCCCGCGAGTTCTGGTGCGATGCAGAGGAGCCCCGGCCGGCCATCTGGCCCAGGCCGACGCTGGCTTCTGATCCCACACTCCACGGACCTGCGACGCGACGGCTCCCCCCTGCGCCAGCCAGCCGGCCCAGATCGTCTGCTACAGTACGGCGCCAAGGACCGTCTCCGGCCGGCCGGAGGCCCTTTGGTGTGTTCCGGACTCGCGTCGGGCATGCTGGGGCTGTCCGCGGTGTGATACAGCATCGGCGGCCGGCCGCGCCAAGAAGGGGGACTGACATGCGCTGGACGATGGCATCAGATCGGGTTCCGGAAGCCTGGTACAACGTCATTCCACATCTGCCCGATCCGCTGCAGCCGCCGTTGCACCCCGGCACTCGTGAGCCGGTCACGCCCGACCTGCTGACCCCGCTCTTTCCCATGCCCTTGATCATGCAGGAGGTCTCCACCGAGACCTACATCGACATCCCGGGCGAGGTCCTCGACATCCTCCGACTCTGGCGCCCCACTCCACTGGTCCGAGCCCGCCGTCTGGAGCAGGCGCTGGACACGCCGGCGAGGATCTACTACAAGGACGAGTCGGTGTCG
>DAHVDN010000087.1 GCA_027313505.1 Candidatus Dormiibacterota bacterium | reverse complement strand
TCCCGCGCCGCAGGCGATCAGCAGGGTGCGCTGTTCCGGAGTCAGCCTTGCCCAGCGGGAGAAAAGCGCCCCGCTGGCGGCCCCGGCTCGCTGGGGAGCCGCCTCCCTTCCGATCGACCCACCCATGGCGACGGTCACCTCCGAGATGGCTCCGCTCAGCAGGGTGCGCACCACCGAGATCGAGCCGCGGTGAGTCCAGACGACCTCGGTCGGTTCTCCTCCGGTCCCCTTGCTGGAGCGGTGCAGTATCCACAGGCCAACTCCGGTCACCAGCCCTCCGACCGCCAGAACCACCACCAACCGCACCGGGCCGTGACTCGCGGCGGCCCTGGAGTACTCGCCCGAGTGGTAGTCGAAGGCCAGGTGCTGAACGAACCGCAGCACCGCCATCATCGCGATCGCGCCGAGCCCGGCGCCGATGCCGGTCATGATGGCCATCGCCCAGAAGAGCAGGGGGAGGTCACTCAGCCGTCCGGGCACGTTTGCCTGCTGCTCTGCTCGTCGATCCGAGGGGGGAGCCGAATCAGGATGGCGCTGCTGCTTCACGAAAGGCGGCCCCCCGTGTGATCGCGCCGAGTTCTGCTCTTGGCGACCCTGCCGACCTGGCCGTGGATCCGCGCTCCGGCAGGATCCGGCCGGTCCACCGCAGCTGCCCCGGGCGAGTTGCCATGCTCGGGGGGCCGGTGACGTCCAGCAACAACCTCCACCGCCCGAGTCTAAACTGGGCTCTGGGGGGCTGGCACTGGGCCTTTGCCAGCAAATGCCGCGTCCGACGACGCCCGGACCCCGCCCCCGCAAGATCTGGCTACTCGACGAGCCCGGTAGCTGGCCCCCCCTGGGTCACGAATGGTGCGTGGACCAGCCAGTCTCCGGAACTGCCGGACACAACCATCTGCACCGCGACCGCCGTTGTCGGCCCCCCGGGGACGGCGGATCCAGCCCACCGCTGGAAGCCGTGGCGCCTTCCGAGGCCGGGGCGGGAGGAGCTCCGAGTCGGGCAAGCGGGCTGTGGTCTTGGCTCAAGCTCACCGATCCTGGCTGGGCCGGCGCAGTGGCCGCAGGCGGGGCGCGTGGTGTTGCCCGACGCGTGGCCAGGGCTGCTGTCAGGCGAACAAAGGGCGCCTAACGGTACAGATACGGCAGCTGCGACCAGAGAGAAGCAGGCGTAGTGCCCCACATCGAGTCAACCCGACTCTGCTGCCCTGCCCCAGCACACTCCCGATGAGGAGATGCCGCGGCCCGCCACTTTCCCCGACCGACGAGCGCCCAGCGCCCACCAGCGCCCCTCAACGCTCGGCAGAAGAACCCTCTTCACATGAGGTGCGGGCTGCCTCCCCAACCCACTGATGTCCTGGTACTGAAAAGGGTTTACGTATGCCCCAGGACCTCCCTGGCGGTCTAGCGGCGGCCCGCCAAGTTTCGGATGCGGCCACGGAGTGACCACACAAGGTGAAACGTTTCAAGCAAACGGGATACTAAAGCCTCACAGGTCCCGCTGCGCCATTCCGAGGTCACCGAGCGCCACTACCGCAACACTCTCGCCTGGCAAGTACACCGCACCGCTCGCCACCGCAATCTCCGCGACCGACGCGAGCAAGAGCTCGCCGGCGCCAATCAGGGGCACCAAAGCGTCCGCGTGACCGAAGTTGGCCGCAATCATCAGCGACCCCCTAACGACCCTAAGCCAGCCAGCATCCTCTTCATATAGCGTATACGATGGATCGAACCGCTGATCCGCGAGGCCGAGCGTGCCCCGCACCGCAATAAGAGCCCGGTACCACTCCAACATACTCCCGTGCTCGCCGGCGTCCACCTCGCCCCACCGCAATCTTGACGATGCAAAGGAACTAGGACTCTGTGGATCAGGCACCGCGCTGTCCGCCCAACCAAACGTGGCAAATTCCTCAATGCGTCCCCGCCAAACCGATCGCGGATCTTCCAAATGCTGGCGATCGGTGAAGAATATGAACGGCGTGCTTGCCGCCCACTCCTCCCCTTGAAACAGCATCGGAATGTACGGCGACAAAAGAGCCAGTGCGGCTCCGATCTTCACACGCTTGGCTCCCGCGAGAGCAGTTATACGCTCGCCTCCCTCCCGGTTCCCAACCTGATCGTGGTTCTGCATGTACACAACAAACCGCGAGCCGGCCACGGACGCTAAATCACTGCCTTCGCTCGGACCGTAGCGGGAGTACGGCCCGGCGAACACCCAAGGTCCATGCAAAGCCGCCACCAGGCACGCCAAGCTGCCGAACCCGACATAGTGGCCGGTCCGCTCACCGGTTACCACAGCCTGCAAGGCACGCTGAAACGTATTCGCGTAGACGGCATCAAGTCCCAAGCCACCTGAATCAACGCTCAGTACGACCGAGGTGTCGTTGACATCATCCTCAGCCAGTACAGAAACGCTCCGCCCCTGCGCCGCTCCTATCTCGCGCACCGCACGGCTGATGTCCACCGTGAGCTGCAGAGCCCCCTGCCACCGCAGCGCGTGGATGGCATCCAGGCGCAGAGCGTCGCAATGGTAGTCTCGGATCCACATGCAGGCGTTATCGATAACGAACTGATGCACCTCTGTAGACCCAGCGCCAACAAGGCGCAGTGCGCGCCCCCACGGAGTTGACTGGTCTTCATCAATGTAGGGGGCGAACGTCGCCAGGTGGCCACCCTCAGGCCCGATATGGTTGTACACGACGTCCATGATCACGCCCAGTCCCCGGGCATGACAGGCGTTCACGAGGCGCTTCAGGCCGTCCGGCCCGCCGTACCGGTGATGAGGAGCAAACATCTCCACACCGTCGTAGCCCCACCCGCGATCTCCGGAGAACTCTGCAACTGGCATGAGTTCGACGAAGTTCGCCCCCACCCTCACAATGTGGTCGAGCTTGGCGATCGCGCCATCGAATGTCCCGCTGGGGGAAAAGGTGCCAATGTGAAGCTCGTAGATCACCGCGTTACGCAAACTCACCCCGACCCAATCAGAGTCGGACCAGGAGAACGCACCGTGGTCGACCAGTCGCGATAGGCCAGTCACTCCATACGGCTGCCAAGGAGAGCGGGGATCAGGAAGCGGGGCGCTCCCATCGAGGCAATACCCATAATCGTCTCCCCCTTGTGCCGCGCAGTCTATCGCCCACCAGCCACCGGCGCGCCGCGACATTCGTAGGGTCTCGCCCCTGATCGACAAGTCCACGCGCCCAGGATTGGGCGCCCAAAGTCGAAAGCTCTGCATAGCGGACATCTTAACGGGCAGATCTCTGCGCGCCAAGAGAGCTACGGTGGAGCGCCTCAATTGCGGCTGCCAGGCGACTCGCTATCTGGGAGACGCCCTCACGCCCCGCAATCAGCGACAGCTCAGCTGCCGCAATGCAGGTCCAAATGTCATCCATCTCGCAGAAAGACGGCATGACGTCACCACGAGTACACAGCTGGTGGAAGCGCTGCAGCACGGGGTGGTGCGCGGCTGTCACATGCAACGGCACGACCGACCCTGGGACATCCGACGTCACCCCACCGAATCGGTCTATCACATCAGGGCGAGATAGGTAGTCGGGGATCAGATCCTGCGCCAGCATCCGGTTGCGCCCGCGCGCAGCTATGTAGAATGCGTAGACTGCCACGAGGGGCCTGGCTAGCACTCCGTCAAGCCCCGGTACTTCACTCACCGCGACTGCAACGCCGGCCCGCTGGGCTCGGATAGCAGGACCAGAAGAGGATATTAGGTAGGGCACTTCGCCCGCCGTGAATAGCGCCTCAGCCTCTCGGGCGCCGATGTCGGTGCGGATAAGCCGCCGCCGCGCAAGCTGTGCTACTTCAGAGAGAATCGTCAGAGCATGCTCTGACGTGAGCCTGACAGTGTCCGGCTCCCAGCCACCACCTGCGTCGACCTTGAATAGAGGCGCCAACACTGGAGCCACCAAGGGCCAGATGTGAAAAGGGTTGCCATGCCGCCCCACCGGTATGGCAATGGCGCCCCGCACTTGGCGCCTGTCCCGCAGCTGCTCCCCGACTCCAATTATCTCTTCAAACGAAGCTGGCTCCTCTGGCACCAGCTCGGTATTTCGGATCAGTGCGACCGTGTCCAGGGAGGAGGGTACGCCGTAGGTCTGTCCGGCGACTCTGAGTGCTTCTAGCGCGAGTGGAGGGACGCTGAGTCGCTCTAGCGCTTCGTCCCAAAGAGTGATCGGTGTGATAGCGCCTCGAGCGCGAAGCCGACCCAGCCAATCGTGCGGAGCTACCAAGACATCCGGTCCTGGTGACGCATCTAAGAAGCGCTGCTTGAGGTCACGCTCGATATACCTCGACTCCACAGTAGCGGCGACGCCATATGTGTGTGGAAACTCGGCAACAAACGGTTCAAGCACGGCTGCGGTTTCCGGGCTCGTCCAGATCTCAAAGGTCGGGTCCAGCTGCGTCAAGCCACCATACTCGTCGCGAACCCAGCGCAGACCGCTTGCGTCGGTAAAGCGCACCGATACGGCATAATCTGACGCGCTCTTGCGCGCTTTGGCACTGCTGGACTCAGGTTCCGTTAAGACGCGTCTCGGTACACCCGGCAGAACAACCGGAAGGTGGGCGGCTGCTGTGTGACCGGAGTGCCTGAACTCAGCCTGAACAACGGCGCGATATATTGGGCCCGTCGAGGCGTTGAGGAGCCACGCGCAATCGGCGATTCGCGGGCGCTCTTCCGCCGTGCCCTGGGGCTGTACTGGGTCGTGGAGAGTGCCGTTTGATGGAGCCGGTTCGGATCCCCACCAAACCGACACCAAGGCGGCTTGCGCCTTCTCCATCTGGGCTTGGGCCCGGCGACGTTCGCCGTCTTGCAGCAGGTATGTTCTTCTAGCAACGATCGCCGCAAAGAAGAGAAAGATGAGACCGGCGCTGGTGGCAATAGCGCTCACCCAGGTGGGTACATTGCCCCAGTCGATAGCGGCGACGACCGTGAACGCCGACATGGTGACACCCCCGACAGGGGAGGCTCGCTTTTCATGAGCGCCGTCCGCCGGCGTCGTGAGGCATGCCACTCGCTGCGTTGGTCTTGCCGAGTGAGTCCCGTAGTGCCTGTCTGACGTCGACGTTGCTGCGGACAGCCTTGATTCTGACTTGGTCTGCGTCAACCTCAGAAGAGCGCCCGGAAGTCCCACAGACCTGGCATGGTTCAGGGCGAGCCGAGGCACAGCCCTGTCGGCACTGCTGGGTCTGGCCGAGTGCGCGGCCCGGCCCCCCTCGGTCACTACGTCTGACAGGCTGTGCGCTCGTTTGGTCAAGGTGCTGCGCATTCGCTAGGATGCGTAAGGGGAAACGAGGGATCACGGACCGCGATCCCGCCGAGACTCCCGCTGAACTCGCGGGAGCTGCGAAGAGAACGTGGATTCGCCGGCACCCGATGCCACGACCCCGGTAGGGCCCGACCGGACCCTGAGTCATTTACGCAGTCGATGACCTTCACAGATCCGACAAGGAGGCTTAAGTGGGGTTGGCGGGGTGTCCAGGGTGCCCTCAGGACCTCTGGACCATCCCATGGCCCCGGAGGGGTTCGGATGGGAATGCGCCTGCGGAACGAGGGCTGGCACTTCCTGGTCTCAACATGCTGGAATCCATCGACAATTGGCCCTGCCCGTGGCTGTCTCACACTGACGGTCTTCAAGCGTGCCTCCTCGCTTGAGCGATAGAGAGAGTGTCGCCGCTCTCCAAGGGTGTGGGGAGTGGTCCTGGGTCCGGATGATAACTCTGGGCCAGCGAGGGGTGCCCGGCATCGCGGCCCGGACAGAGCTCGCCAGCGAGGAGGTGGTAGCGTCAGCCCCCGAGGTCACAACGGTTCCACTCCGGGCCTCTCGAGAGGCTGGGCTTCGGTCCTCGTCGCCGGTTGGGGCCGCTCGGACACCGGCTTTCAACCAGGTCCCGAATGGAAGGCCTGGGGCTGCCCGCGCCGGGCTTGGGCAGGTGGAAGCAAGCTCAGCCGCGCCAGCCGGACGGGCGCCGTTGGTGGCCGTCTGGGGGAGCCAGCCGGCAAACCCTCACTCGACGGAACTGAGTATCGCCCGGCGGCATCTCCGCTGCCGCCCGGCGCGAACTCCGGTCGCTGCGCTGCCATCCTCCTAACTTGCGGGGCGACTGGTACGCGAGACCGGTTAGCCTCTCCGCTGCGGGCGCCAGACGCCTTCTACCGAACCAGTGGTCCGCTCCTAACACTTCGGCTCTTCCCCTGCCACCTCCGCTTGATCACCACCCCGTGCCAGCACCACGGGCGCCTGAATCCCCCTCCAGCAGTGCCGCCTGCAGCTTTCCTAAGCGCACCTAGACTCGGCCACTTTCGCCCACCTCTCTTCGGACCTGGTCGCCGGTCTCGTCGACCTCTGGAAAGTTGTGCCCGAACCGACGTGCGTGCCGGCCCCGGCATGGCCGCCTCCAGGTTTGGCCGTAAACGGTGAGGGAGTCGTACACAAGTTGGTCAGTGCCCCCTCCCCTATTTGAGGCCGCTGCTGCGGGGTGGCATGGCCGCTTACCGAACACCAGTGCCCGGCCCGGGTTTAGATCCGGCCACGGACCGGTTGAGATCAGCT
>DAHVDN010000086.1 GCA_027313505.1 Candidatus Dormiibacterota bacterium | reverse complement strand
GACCCAACCCCTCCGGCTGCTCAGACAGCTGGGGAATTTCGATGATCGAAAGTGGGGAATTTCAGTGATCGCCAGCAAGGAAGGCGATCATTCCAAGAGTCATCAGCGCGACCTGCCAAAAGGCCCAGCCGCCGCCGTACCCGAACATCACGGGGTCCACCTCCTTTGGGTCGGATCCGAAGCGGTCCGGATCTCTTAATCCATGGTCTGGCCAGATACCCCTAGGGGGTTAGGACGGCTTCACCTACGCCCCATGGGTGAATTCCACGGAGTCGCTCCTGACCCGTCCTTGACATCCTCGAGCCGTTGCATCTGAGCCACTGGCACCGCCGGCTGGAGTAATGAAGAGATCTCGCCGGCACGCAGCTAGATGCGTGCCGGGCCCCCCGTCGTAGCTCAACGATCCTTTGCGAATCGACGTCGGCCGGAGGTGGACGATTGATGCCACCGAAATTGGCTGCGGGACTTTCGCAGTCCCGGTAGACCCCCTCGGGGCCTAGGTACCCACCGAATCCGGAAACAGGGTAAAGCGGGCCCAGCACCTCAATGTTCCATACCTTGACGCTGCTGCCAACCGGCATGCGCAACCTGGAAATCGGCGCGCAGAACACATCCCAGACCCTCAGGAGATCGTGGTGGATCTCGCTGGGCGGCGCGCTGACTGTCCACATCCCCCCAGGGGAACGCGCCGTTCCTGTAGACGCCGGAAAGGTGAGGGAGTGCGGGGCCGATCGGGAGCTGCGGATGGAGTTCGCAGCGCCAGTACTCCTGGGAGTCGAGACGGATCGAACTGAGCAGCGCGTCACCGAGACGCCGCCAGATCGCCTCTGCAAGCGGTCGCCTCGTCTCAGAGAGCTGGTACGCCTGGGCCAGCCAATCGGCGGCGCCGCTATTCCACGGTCCGGCGAGCGAGGCGTCGTCGTCGATGGCCAAGCGAAGCAGTGTCCCGATGGGCATGAACTCAACCATCTCCGCCGCCCCTTCGACCGAAGCAGGATCGCTGTCGGCGAGAACCTCGGAGCGGGTCAGCTCACGCTGAGCGAGTTCGAGCCGGTCGAGCAGAGCGACTCCCACGGGAGCGGCGAGCAGGTCGTCGGGCCCCGGAACCATCCCGCCATGATGGTGCGTCGGGGCGGCCTGGTCGCGTCGGGCCATCAAACTGACCCACTACCCGGGAGGAGAGGGCTTGACTTTGCGGGGCAAAGAGAAGTAGCTTTGTAGCGCAAAGTCAACCAAGGAGGCCCTAAGCATGAACGACGCCCGTGATCTGGAGCAGGCCGCGGACCCAAGCGATGGCGGTTCCCTCGACCCGCGGGCGGCGGCGCGGCTGCTCGAGCAGACCGGCCGCGAGGCACGGCGTCAGTTCGATCCGAGCCCGGCACTTCTGACTGCGCTGATGGGCGCGGCGATCCTGGTCGCCTACGGCGCCCTGTGGCACTCTGTGCTCGGCCAGCACCCCTACACCGGACCGAGCCTGGGCGTGATCGCGCTGGTCTACGTGACGGTGGCCGTCACCTCCGCCGTGGCCGTGAGGGTCCACCAGCGCGCCACCGCCGGCGTGACTGGACCCTCCACGAGCCAGCGCCGGGTCGAGGGGATTGCGCTCCTCGTGTCCATAATCGGCGGCAGCCCTGTGCTTCAGGGAGCGCTGAGGGAGTACGGCGCCAGCGCGGCCATCGTCTATGGGGTGATCCCGGCCGCGGCGCCGCTGGTGATTATCGGCACGACCGTTTTGGGCATTGCCGCCAGCAAGTCCGACTGGCCGTCGTTCGGCGCCGCGCTCGCGGTCGTCGCCGGCGGCGTCGCCGCGTTTTTCGTAGGGCCAATCGATGCCTGGCTGGTCGCGGGGATCAGCCTGTTCGTCGGGGTGGTCGGCTACGCCGCGGCCACCACCTGGCAGAACCGTGCAGCCAGCCGCGCATGACCGCGGCAGCGCTGGACCCGCTCATCCACGAGCAGGCGCGCCTGCGCATCGTCGCCACCCTGGCGGCGCTGCCCGAGGGCGACGCCCTCTCGTTCACCCGGCTGCAGGAGATTCTCGAGCTGACGCCCGGCAACCAGATCACCCACCTGCGCAAGCTGGAGGAGGCCGGCTACGTGACCGGCGAGAAGACGGGCAACGGGTCGGCGTCATGCACGGCGATTGGACTCACCGGGCGGGGCCGGGCGGCACTTGAGGCCTACATGGCGGCGCTGCGGGGCCTGCTCGGTGAGCTCTGAACTGGGGGTGCTGAGCGCTTGGCTCGTCCGGCTTCCTCACGGTGAATACCGTCAAGGTCCTCATGAGATAGTGCACCAGCATCCCCACACCATTTATGGCCTTGGACGCTGAAATCGACCTTCGGATCCCTCAGCCCTTTCGGACCTTCTCCGTCGGATGGTTTGCCGTCCTCGCGCTCGGCGCCGTCTTCTCCGCGATCCAGGCCGCCATCCATCGTGCTCTTGCGGAGCTGCTGATCGCGGTGGTCGCGGCGGCGCTCTTCGCGGCGCTGGCCTGGCGCTGGCGCACGGTGGGGGTCCGGAGCACTAGCCGCGCGCTCACCGTGCGCAATTTTTTTTCGAAGCGGACTATCCCCGTCGAGGCGGTTGCAGGCTTCGGGCTCGGTCGGGCTCGATTCGAGTATCAGGGGCAAGCCATCCGCGTCCTGCTGATGGATGGATCCTGGGTGGTGATCGCGGCGACCGAACGCTACTCAGGCTCGCCGGTTCACCCTCGCAGCACCCTGATCAAGGCGCGCCACGACGAACAGCTGGCCAGGTTGCGAATCTGGCTTGCAGGAGCGAGGGGGCAGGACGGAAGCGACACTCGCACCAACCCGCGGCCGTCCTCCTTAGAACCTCCCCCACCGGCCGGGTCGGTCGAGTGACGTTCCCCAAGACGGGGTCAACCCACGAGGGCACGCAAGCCGGCGCAAGCTGGCCCCTGGATCACCGGTCGCGTCCGATCCAGGCAGCGGTGTCCCTGGGCAGGCCGTGGGCCAGGACATCACCGTTTCGCGAAGCTCCTCGAGGCCTACCCGACCGCGCTGCGGGGCCCGCTCGGCGGGCGATGAGGTGGGTGCGGAGCGCTTCGCTCGTTCAGGCTCCTCACCGTCTACACCGGCAACGCTCCCCTGAGACGGTGGACTGGCCCACCTGACGGACTCACTTTGGAACTGGCAGGGCCGCGCCCGCGCCGACAGGGGGTTGACCCGATTGGGACCAGATGACCAGCAGGGTGACCACGGCGGCGGCGGCCAGGATGAGGAGCCGCAAGGTATATCGGGCCAGCAGACTGAGCTCTGCAAGGACCCAGGGCAAAGGGAACCCGACGCAGGTCAAGGTGTAGTAGACGGCAGTGAGGCCGGCGAGTTCGCCCGGTCCGGCTATCTGTTGGACCTCAACAGGCCGGCCACCAGGGTGAGCCCGTAACCGGCTCCGAGAATGGTCACGGCCAGCGGCACCAGGGCCAGGTTCTGTGAGAGCGTGGCGAGACTGGCGATCAGCATGCCCACGGCCACCGCCCCGACTCCGACCTTGGCGCCCGGGGATCCGCTGATCTGATCGAGGCGGCGGCCCGTGGGCTGAACCGCAACCCCGACTCCCAGGGTGAGCCCGGCGGCTAGTCCGGCAAACGCTGTGCTGAATCCGGCGACGTGCGCCTTGATCATCAGGGGAAGCACCACGAAGGCCACCGCCGGAGCCCCGAACACCTAGGAAGCCATCGGCAGCACCACCCCAAAAACTGCCTACGGCCGCCCGGGGCACTCGCAGCCGCGCCAGAATCGCGGCGGCCCCGGTTGTCGAACCGGCTACCAGCGCCGTTTCTGGCGCCCGCCCGAGCCCGGGAAGAACCAGCAGCATCACCGCCAGACGGGGCCGGGGGGCCAGGACCAGCGGGTGAGGGCTCCACTGGGCGACCAGGCCGGCGGCGACGGGACCGAGCCCAAAGCTGGCCGATAAGGCGGCCGCGGCGCGGCGGGCGCCCGATTGCTCGGAGGAGCTGGGATCGTAGGGCGCGATCGACAGCTCTTTGACTTACGCCGTCCCCGCCGCGAAGACCGTCCCTATGGCGATTCCGGCCACGAGCCCAGGCAGCCGAGCCCGTCGATGGTGGGCTGACGCCCACTCCGTCCGATGGGAGGACGTACGAACTTCGCCTCAGGGTGGTCCCTGTCACCGGAGGTAGTAGCTGAAGGTGGGTCCCAGGCCCCAGGCGGTGGCCGCCAGCACCTGGGAGTCATGCTCACGCTCCCAGATGACCAGGTGCTTGGCCCCGATCAGGGCCACGACGCGAAAAGCGATCATCTGGGACGGCAGGATCGCCGTCAGAGATGGGCTGCCGAGCTGCTGGGCAGCCAGGCTGCCCCGGACAGTCAGAGCGCCGAAGAGCACCAGGAGCGTCCACGCGGTCCGAAGCGAACCCTGATGGGGGACGACCGAGACCTGACTGCTGAGCGGACTGGCACGCTCCTCCACCGGCCCGATCGAAACCCGGCCCTTGCGGTCGAGACGGCCCCGGATCTTCCGCGTCTCGGTCTCCAGCTGCTCCTCGTCGCCGGCGATGTCCGGGATCACGTTGTCCTGGATGGCCAGGCCATCCACCCCGCCCAGCCCGGCGCCCGATAGCGCCTGCATGGTGACGTCAGAGACTGTGGCCAGGCCAAAGGCGTCCTGAAGTGGTTCGAGGCCAGGGCCAACCCGACTGTGGACCGGTTGGGGTTGGTGACCAGGCACCCGCTGGTGAATTGGCACAGGGCGCGCTGATGGGGGATTGCTGCCGCGTGCTCCCAGTTGACCGCCGGGATCAGCCGGGGCACATCCGGGTCCAGGCGCTGGTTGCGGGCGTTGCTGATCACCGGATAACCGGCCCGGGCAAGGTCAGACTCGGCGGCTCCGGCGACCTCGGTGTCGAGCGCGGAGAAGACCAGGGCGCAGCCTAGGTTGGTCGAGATCCCCTGCACCACCAGGCGGGCGGCATCGGCCGGGATCGGGCTCTCCACCTGCCACGACGCCGCCTCGCCGTAGGGGCGCCTGGCTGAGCGCTCCGAGGCCACCAGTTCGGTCACCGTGAAACGGAGATGCCCCGCCGGGAGCTGCACAAGGTGCTGGCCGACAGCTCCGGTCGCCCCGAGCACGCCGACCCGATAAGTCCTCATCCGCACTGGGCGTTTGCCAGGGCCGGCCGACGGCGCACCGCCCCTAGCTCAATTCGAAATTGTGCCGCCGCCGAATCGTTGGTAGTGGCTCAAATTGGATTGGCCCTGGCCCAAATTCCGCGCAAATCAGCTCGTAGCCCAAGCGGTCAACCGGGACCATCTCGCCAGCTTCGTCTCAGGCTTGCCCGGGTCACTTGAGGCCCATTGGTCGAGGCGCTTGCATGTTTGTGGATCTCCGCCCGGGCCTGGGGACACTGGAGCAACTTCTCCAGGGAAGTCGGCCGGCGGTCGTCCGGGACTGTTCACAATCCCAGTCGCTGGAGAATTCCCTGTAGCCCGAAGAGCAGTTGGGGCACCGGAGCCGGCAGCTGGGCGGGGGCGGCGGTAAGAGCCGTTGGCGGCGCAGCGGGCGCGCCGGGTTGCTCAGATCCCAGGGGCGCGTGGCTCGCCGGTGAAGGCTGGGCGGGCGGTAGCTTGGCCACGCTGACCGGCGGTGCCAGCTGCGACCCCACCGAGGGTGATAGCCGAGTGACGCGCAGGTGGGCCCGCCCAGAAGCTGGCAGGTGGGCTGGCGGGCTGATCCCGGCAACCAGAAAGCGAGCCAGCGGCGCCAGCGGCCGCGGGCGAACCGCCTAGACTGGACAGCGTGCGGCTGAAGATCTCGGGCAGGCGAGCCACCAGGGGCGGCTGGCAGAGGATGGCTACCAGCCCGACCACCGCCATAACTCCCCCACGGAGACGTTGAGAAAGGCACGGACCACCCCGGGATCGCATGGGCTTTCGGAGGCCCGCACCACCTCCTGACGAGCTTCAGCCACGCTCACCGGACGCTGATCGGCACGCGGACCGGTGATCACCTCAAAAACATCCGCCACCGCCACGATGCGGGCGCCTTGGGAGATCTGTGAGCCGCGGAGCCCACGCGGATTGGCTGACGCCTTCATCTTCCGCCAGGGACCACTATCTGATTCGGGGCCGGTCGAGAACCAGTCCCACGACCACCAGGAGGGGCACCGCTGTGAGCGCGGCCAGAACCCAGGTGTCGCGCTGGGCGTGGGGATGCTGGCGGAGTACGGCAGCTCGATGGGATCGACGGAAGACGGCACTCCAGGGCCTGACGGTCATCTCCGTGTCGCGGCCCTTTAGAGTCGCTCGGGCGACGGCGATGCAGTTCACGGCGATTCCCGTTGCGACAAGGGCCAGGGGGAAGCGTCCAACCAGGATGAAACCCACGGCGATTCCGATCAACCCCGCCGCCGCGGCAAGAAACTCGACCACGCTGAATCTCAGCCCGGCGAGCAGGTTGTGGTTCCTGATGATTCGCCGCACCGTCGCAGTGTAGGTAGGTCATCGGACCGTGCCGGTCACTCCGGCAGATCTGGTGGGGATGGCCCGCTGCTGGGTGATGGCTCCGCGCAATGTCGCCGTCGGAACTAGGGTCGAATCGGGTCGGCGGCGGATGCGTGCCGGCTCGAGCCTAGACCCCCGGGTTGATCTCGGGCCGAAGTCGAATCCGCTAAGCCAAGCGAAGGACAGTTCAAATTGAGCCACTACCGAATCGTTACATCACTTGCATTGGACTGCGACGGGTGTTAGTGTGCCGAGTCGAGACACTCTTGATCTCGTCCT
>DAHVDN010000085.1:4231-6836 GCA_027313505.1 Candidatus Dormiibacterota bacterium | reverse complement strand
TTCGGCAAGCCTTCACTTGCCAGCAGCACGATGCGCGAGCGTGTCACCAAGCGCTGGGAGAGGACGTGGCTGCGTGACCACGTGGTCAGGATCGCGCGATCATCGGCGGGAACATCGAGGGCGGGGACGGGATGATTGGCCATCGGACGATCATGATCGTCTCTCAGACTATATGCAAGCTATTTCCCGCGCGTGACACTAGCAGCCGCTCGGGGAGGGCCTTGACCGCCTCACCGATTTCGATCAGACGAACCCGCACAGGGTCGAAGACGGGCCCGTCACGGAGATCTCCGGATTCAGGGTCTGCGCGAATGGCCTCGACGGCGGCAATAACGTCCTCCAGACATTGACATTCCCGCGGCTCAGACTGCCACTGCCTCAGCCAGTACCTCGACAGCCAACTGCGCATTGAGGTCTCCGGCGGATACCAGATCCACACGTGTCCCGAGCAGCCGCGCAGGTTCCGCCTGGGAACGCCCCAGACTCAGCAGGCGCACTCCCGCAGGTACGTCTACTGGTAGGTCAGCGCTGCCTGCAGACCTGGAAAGAGAACAAGGCTCGTCGGCGAGCCCGCCAGGTCACGGCACGGTCAAGTCCGAGAAACCTCAGACTGGCACACTGGGCAGCAGGAGCCCCGAAGTGGTCGCATACTCTGCTCGGCTCCCCACCTATCCAAGGCGTGCCCCCACTAGACCGACGCGGCGTAGGCTCGCCTCCGCAACATCAGCGGCCGCCCTTCGAGGAACAGGGTGGACCTGAACCGCAACCGCGCGCACCTACACCCCAGGGACTCCCCCTCCCGCATGCAAATGGCCGGAGCCGGCTGAGCTCCGGGCCTCAAGTGGTCAGAGAGGCTGCAGCCGGGTGCGCAGGAGGCAGAATTCATTGCCTTCTGGGTCGGCCAGGACGTGCCAACTCTCGGTACCGGACTGGCCAACATCGGCGGGCCTGGCACCGAGAGCGAGCAGCCGCTCCAGCTCGGCGTCTTGGTCGCGGTCAGTGGCGTTGACGTCGATATGCAGACGGAGCTTCCCGGTCCGCGGATCGCTGCTGGGGACGAAGACGAGGGTGGGCTGTGGGCCGCCGAAGCCGGCGTCGGGGGGCCCGATTTCGATGGCTCCTTCGTCCCGGCCGAGTTCGACGTAGCCAAGAGCCTCGCCCCAGAATGCGGCGAGTCGGTCTGGGTCGGCGGCGTCGATGACCAGCTCACTGATGCGGCATGCCATGCCCCGGAGTGTACCGAGATGACCCGAGAGTCGGTCGCCGGCAGCGTCCGGCAGGGCGACGCGATACGCGATCGCAGTTGGCTCGGTGGCACCGCTCCTGCCAAGAATTCTGGGTCTCCGGGGATGAGTCGCGTGTACGTGCGAATTGGAAACCAGAAGCGGATCCGCGGTCGGCCCGTCGCACTGAGGGTGGTGCTCACCCATGGGCCAAAGCCAGCATCTCCATCAGCGCCACCTGGCCGACGCTTCAGGTCTACCTTGCCGGACCGATCACCGCGACCCAGCACTCCCTGGACCGCCACTTGGCGCCCAGCCTCGGCGCCGTCCAGACCGAAGTCGGACAACGGTCCAGGCCGGCAAGGGCCATTGGCCATTCAGGAGCGACTCCAGGGCGGCGGCTCGGATAGCCCCGCGCTGCCGCCCAACGGCCCTTCTACTCCAGGGCCGCCCTTCCCCTGCCTCGCGGGCGGGGCGGGCGACCCACTGATCGCGAGGCGCCTGGCTGCAGCTACGCGACTGGACCGCGGTAGTCATGTCCCACGCCCTCAGGAGCCGGGCTGCGGAGTAAACGCTCGCCCGCTGCCACTCCGTCCCTGGCGGGCGGAGCGAGAGGCTGGATCCCCTTGCCGTCAATGAAGCCTTCGAGCCCAGACGACCGACCCCAAATGTCGGACTCGGGGGGCCGGTTGATCTCGAGTCCGCCGGAGGCGAGTCCAAGCTTCGAACCCGGAATCGCGGTTTCAGAGGCCGGCCGAGATGCATCCGTGTCGTGACCCGTACCTGACCCACCGGGACGGGGCTGCTCAGTTGTCGTCGTCAACCGCCTGAAGCAGGTGCCTTACAGCGGCCTCGAGCTCGGGTAAGTCGTCGCTGACGGTGGCAGCGACGACGGCATGAGAGGTGTCGAAGTAGCGGTGGGCGAGGTGGTCCCGCATGCCGGCGATCTGCGCCCATGGCAGGGCCGGCTCCGTGGCTAGCAGCCGCTCGGGGAGGGCCTTGACCGCCTCACCGATTTCGATCAGACGAACCCGCACAGCATCGAAGACGACCCCGTCATGGAGATCGCCGGATTCAAGATGAGCCCGAATAGCATCGATGGCGGCAATAACGTCTTCCAGACGTTGACGTTCCCGGCGGCTCAGATTGGCACCGCCTCAGCCAGTACTTCGAAAGCCAACTGCGGCTTGAGGTCTCCGGCGGGTACCAGATCCACAGGTGCCCCGAGCAGGCGCTCAAGTTCCGCCTGGCATCGCCCCAGAGTCAGCAGGCCCACTCCCGCAGGTACGTCTACGAGCAGGTCCACATCACTCTCAGATCCCTCCTCGCCCCGAGCGACGCTGCCGAACACCCGGGCGTTGCCCAGCCCATAGCGGGCCAAG
>DAHVDN010000085.1:0-4134 GCA_027313505.1 Candidatus Dormiibacterota bacterium | reverse complement strand
CAGGGCATCTACCGATACTGCCTCGCCAGGCTGGCTGATCCGGCGGCCGCGGAGGACGCCACGGCCAACACCTTCATGAAGGCCTTCTCCGCCTACTCACGAGTTGCGCCTCAGTCCGAAGGCGTCCGGCTCTGGCTGTTTCGGATCGCCACGAACGTGGTCAAGGACCACCACCGCCGTCAGTGGCGGCGCAGGCGCCTCCTCACAGCCTTGGCCGTGGCCGTGCGTGTGGTGCCAGATCCCGAAGCCCAGGCGCTGCTCAGCGTCGAGCTCCAGAGAGTCCTCGACGCCTTGGCCGACCTTCCTCCTCGGGAGCGCCAGCTGGTCGGACTTCGGGCTGGCGCCGGACTTCCGTTTTCCGAGATCGCAGCGCTTATGAACATGAACGAGAACTCAGCTCGAGTCGCCACTCAACGAGCGCTCCAACGACTGCGCACGGCCGTGGGGGCAAACAGATGAGCGACGACTTCGACCCGGAAGAGCGGTGGCTGGCTGATGTCCTCGCGGACATCAGCCGCCGACGCGGCCCCGGGCGTGGGTTCACGCCTCGTCCAGGCGGAGGCCGAAGGCGCGTGGGCACCCTGGTACTCGTGGGAGTCCTGTCAGCAGCCCTTGTGTCTGCCGCGATCCTGCTACCGCGGACCCTCTTCTCAGAGAAGAATCTCGCGCACCATCCCATCACCGGCGGCCAGCACTCGTTCTGTCAGGTGCCTCTGCCAAGGCAATGGCTAGCAGAATTCGCCAGGAACCGAACACCCGTCGCAGCATTGACCTCCGTACCGCTGGCGTTCGCAGTTGGGCCCGGTGGCGAGCGCTACTTCGCCGAATATTACTCACCCTCCTGGTCAGGAATTGTCCAAGTGGCTCGGGGCAGTGGTGCCATGCAGCACATCTTTCAGTTCCCCTCTTCCCAGTACGCGGTGGTGTCTGGCGCCTTTGATGGGCGCTGGCTTGTATGGACCCTTTCCTCGACCAGGGTAAACCCAGTACCGGCCACCCTCATGGACTGGAACTCGCGGTCCGGCCAGGTCTCTACATTGGTGCCATACGCGGGATCTGGGACTGACATCACCTTCACTCTCGATACGACGCCACCCGGAGCCGAACAGGGGTGGCTCGCGTGGACCATCATCCCCGGTGGAGTCGGCGGAGGCGGCTACTTTCTCGCCGATCTCTCACAAGGCACCAGTTATGAGCTTCACATCGGGGGGCCTCCCGGGTTTGGGTTCTTCGTCGGCGACCTGTTCATATACGATGTCGGCGGTCTGCACCCGGGTACCGGAGACGGGGCCATCAGGATCGGATCGTGGACGAAATCGTCGGTTCCAGAGACGCTCGCAGCCCGGCTCCTCGCCCTGAGGCTCGGGTTGGTGGCGTCCATGGACCCCAGCGGGGCCGCGTGGTCGGACGCAGCGGGGCAGTTGCGCTTGTGGTCAGCCGGAGAACCCGCAGCGGTCAGGCTCGATGTCGGAACGGGAATCTCCGACCTCGTACAGGCCGGACCGTACGTATTTTGGGGCTACTCGTTTGGCGCTGAGTACGTTGCTGATCTCGCCACCGGCTCCTACGCCAGGCTGCCCCTTTCCAATGCCAGCGACCTAGCCGCTGGCGGCGCCGTTCTGTTCACCTGGAGCCCCAGCCCTGACACTCAGAAAGCTCATCCTCTATACACGAGCTCAATCCTGAATACAGGTAGTCTCAATCCCCTGCCCCGTTGCTGAACGGCTCGCCCAGCTGGGCCAGCATGGCGCTGGCGGCTGCGGAGAAACTCAGCAGCGCGCCACCGGGAGCGTCGCGTCGAGCCGATGAATGTCCTGTGGGTCACTGGTGACGACTGTGGCGCCTAGCCGCCGGGCCAGCAGGGCCACGCCCGAGTCGACAATATCGCTGGTACCGGTCAACCCACACAGGGCGCCAGTGGCCTGTGCCTCGGCGAGGTCGAGCGGAGTCACCTGAAGGCTGCTGGACCCGATCAGGCGGGCCAGGCGCACCTGGCGGCCGCCATTACGCCAAACCTGGGCGACCACCCCAGCTGGGACGTGAAGCACCCGGTCATGCTCGACTGCCAGCTCCACCAGGCGAAGCATGAGCGGGTCGGCGCGCTCAAAGGCGATCAAGGCACCGGCGTCGAGGACTACAGGCCGAGGACTTGACGAGCCCACTCGTCCTCTGCGGAGGTGACCGCCCCAGCCTCAGCCCGCATTTCCGCCAAGAGGTCCGCGAGCGCTTGGCGCCTCACCTTCTCTTCCATGGCTTGGTCCACCCAGGCGCTCAGGGAGGGCGCGTGACCGCGGGCGACCGCCTCTCCAGCGGCCGCCAGGACCTCTGGCCGAACGGTGATCGTTACCCTGGATCGCTGCATACGATCATCATACTCGGATAGACGGTCAGCGGCGGTCGAAGTTGCCGTCTCGGCCACCTGACCTCTCCCGCCCATCCCGGTTGCCCTCCCGACGCCCGCCGTCGCCCGGGTCCCCAACAGAAGAGATGATCGCGCCAATCACCTAGGCTGCCTCGCGCTGAAGGGTCTCGGTGACATGGGAGTAGCGGGTCAAGGTTATCGCCACCGCCGGATGGCCCAGCATGTCGGCAGCAACCTTCGGGGGCACCCCGCCACCGTGGGTGACGAGTACAGAGGCCTCCAAAGCCAGTTCGTGTTCGCCGCCAGGGGCTGGACCGAGTTAGGGGCCAGGCTCGGAATCAGTGGGCTCGCCGGAGACTCAGTCGCTGTGGCAATGACCGCCCCAGGCCGCCGCCACGACTCATTGGGCACTCCACCCAAGCGTCGTCAGACGACCAGGACCAATTTCAGGGCCCTCGGGGTGCTGAAGAAGCGTCCGCTACCCCGCGTTCGGGTGGTCGGCCGGAGCGTTAATCCCTCCACCCATCGTCAACCCTCGAATGCCTCGAAGGTACTTGGGCGCAGGCGCCCAGTGCATGTTGTTGACCATCTGCAACCACATCGCCCGGGCTGGGCTTGACAAAGGCGGTTCCGGGGGTATTCCGTACAACGCCAGTTCGGCTGCGGAAGCCTTGGCCGCATCGAAGCCCTTCGGCGGGACCAGAACCGACGTGGACACACCGGGAGTGGCGTACGTGGTCTTGGTTCCACCATCCCATAGCCGCACCACTGACTCGATCGGATAGTAGGTTATCCCGCAGGCGCGCAGGATTGCTGGTGAAGCTCCGTCTATGACGAAGTGCGGGGGGCAACCGGATGCGGCAAGGGCGGACGACGAACTTCCGATGGCCATCCCCGCGCCGAGCATTGTGGTCACTCCCAGGAACAGGTGAGCGTAGCGCGATAAGCCAGATGGCGACCTCCCCGTCCCGCTCCTGCGCACCAGGTCGGAAAGCATGTGTGGAGCATACCCTCAGATTGCGTCGAGGGGACCCCTCACGGGACCAGCGCCGGTCCGCCACGTGACGGCCGGGACCTTCCCCGACAACGCAGATCGCGTACGGGATTGCGGCTCGGGCCTGCCAGGGCACTTCCAACTTTCGAGGGGCACTGTTCCCGGGTTGGGGTCAGCCTAGGGGTCAAATGTCCCCCGGGCCGTCGTCCAAATCCCGCTGGCGGACCCGATTGGATCTCAAATCTGCTGGAGGCGACTCCGGGAATCGAACCCGGGATCGCGGTTTTGCAGACCGCTGCCTTACCACTTGGCTAAGTCGCCCAGACCCGAGTTCATTGTACCCGCCGTGGTACCGCTCGCCCTCGACCGCGGGCCGACGCGCCTAAACTCCGCCGATGGGAGAGAGCCGCAGTGGTCCTTGCCCTGGCCGGTTGCGGCGTAGGCAGAGTCAGTCATCCCCGGCCCGGTCCTTCAGCCCCAGGCACAATGGACCCTTCGCCCGGTCGCGATGGGCCTACGACAACGCCCACGATCTGGACCCGGGATCGGTCTCCCCACCCTCATGCCCGACGGGTAGGTCTTCATTGCCGGCGAGAGGGAGGTGGGCTACGTCCTTCGCCAGTCGCAACCTAGCTGGCGTGAGTGGGCGGGTGTCGAGTAGAAGCATCTGCCGAGGTCAGATGGCGTTCGGGGGGACAGCCGTTGCCCAGAAGGTCGTCTGCCTACCCTGTGCCAACGTCGTTCGAGCTCTCGCGGTGACGGCCGGCGGGACCTTCTC
>DAHVDN010000084.1 GCA_027313505.1 Candidatus Dormiibacterota bacterium | reverse complement strand
GAGCATCCTTGTGCCTTGAGGGGGGATGGTGAAGGGAGGGCGGGACCAAATCTGTCAGCTCACGATAAGGTCTCAGAACCGCAGGCGCCTTTGTTGTTAACCGCAGCCCTCGTTCTCACGGAGCCATCCTAACGCGTCACGTCGCGGATTTCAAGCCCTGCCGGGGACCGTATTTCCGGGGCCTCGCCATGAACCCCTGAAAGTCCGCAGCCTGAACGAACCAGCGCCCCTCGATGCGGGTCGCCGGAAGGTGCCCTTTGCGGCACTGTTCGATCACCCAATCCCGTCGGACGTGAAGGATATCCGCGATCTGTTGTGTGGTCAGCATCCGGGCATACTACCACCACCTCGTGCTTTCTGCGCCGGGCGCCCCGTGCGCGGAGTATAGGTGCGGCAAGAGCCCCTGGGCCGCCAAGTTACTCCTGTGTTAACTTGCAGCGCCAATGAGAGATGCGGATGCCGCCGACCGGCGCGCGCTCGCCCGCGCGATTCAGGATCTCCGTGCCAAAATCAGGGCGCACCCCTCGTGGGCCGCCGAGAAGATCTCGGCGCAGAGGGCCCTTGCCCGGCTGGAGAGGCGCTTGTCTGACGTCAAGGCGCGGAAGGACCCGGAGGAGTGGGCGCAGCTGCTCTCGAGCTCCCTGCCTAGCGGTCCCGAGCGGTTCCCGGAAATGCTGGGCGGACTACCGCCGTTCGACGAGGCGGCGCGGTGCCCTAAGTGCGGGAAGAACCGGGCGCGCACTCGGTGGGTCCCCGATCGGCTCGAGCGTACCTGCCGCCGCTGCGGCTATCGTTGGCTCGAGGCGCCGCTGGCGGCGATGGAGGAGTCCCCAGAACGAGAAAGAGACCCCCACCCCGAAGGGTGAGGGCCTCAGTGGCGAGGGGGCCGTGGAAGGGTTGCTTGGGAGCGGCCCTACGCCGGTCGGAAGGAGGGCGCGAGAGCCGGGCTAGGCTGCCAGGCGGTCGAGGTCGGCCTGCAGGGACGCCAGATCAAGCCTGGGGCCTCGACCGGCCTCCAGGAACTGGCTCGGGATCACCGCCCATGCCTCGTCCAGGTAGGCCCCGAGGAACGGGTACGTGACCTCGGCGATGCCGCCCCAGGTGGCACAGAGGAGCGCCTGCGGGGTGTACCCGAGGGCCACGATGCAGTGGCCGCCCTCGATCGGCGAGTCGTCCACGACAGTCCATGGCTCGCCGGCGGCGAACTGTTCCTGAGCCGACTGCGGGCACTGGATTCCCAAGTAGCAGCCGCCGTAGAAGGCGACGGCCTGGTGGATGGCCAGGATGCTGCTGTGCTCGACCGGCGCGTAGGCCCCGATCTTGCGACCGAAGATGCCGGCTGAGCGCCAGGTCTGCAGCACGTCGGCCTCGGCCAACCCGCTGTCCTGGCCACCGCTCAGCCGGAAGTACTCGGCCACCACCTGCTGCCCGGTCGGGACGGGATCGGGCTGCTTCACCTCGGCGTCCCACGCGGCGACCAGGTGGGCGACGCCGGCCATGGTGCAATCACCGAACTGGTCGTTCCCGTCGATCGGGTAACTGGCGCCCGGGACCGCGACGCTGCTAGGTGGCGCCGGCAGCGGGCCCGCAGCGTAGATGGCGAGCTCGCGCAGACCGAACGGCCGGACCGCTGCCAGCTTACCGAGCTTGTAGGCGCCGGTCACTGGCCCTTGGCGGCCGCGGCGGCGACTGCAGCCTGCGTGGCGACGTGGACCCCGAGCGCGGCAGCCGCGCCGACGATCAGGGTGAGGTCGGTGTTGGTCCCGAAGACGTGGAAGTGCCAGGCGTCGGCAGCGCCGATGCCCACCACCCCGAGCGCGGTCGCGCGGGTCCAGGTGGTCGCCGAAGCGAGCGCCTGAGCGATCAGAGTCATGCCGTCATTCCCTCCAGGGGCGCGAGCCTATCAACACCGGGCTCCAACCCAGGCTCGCGGGGGAAGGAGCCGGTTCCTCGGTGAGCCAAATGCCCTGCGACGCCCAGGCCGCCGTCACCAGACACGAGCAGTCCAGGTGCTTCCAGGCCCGCCATCGGTAGCCGGTGTCGATATGCAGTCCGAGGCGCAGCGCGTCGGCTAGGATGTCACCCCAGCCGTACGGCAAACCGACCTTCGACTGAGCGAACGCTACGGCCTGAGCGCGGTCAGCGGGGGTCACCCCATCCGGGACCAGGACGTTGCAGCGACCGGCGTACTCGGATGCTGGCCGCCTGACGACCCCGTGTAGACGCGCCTCGATCACATCGCCGCCGTCGGCCACCAGCGCCGCGTGGTAGTAGGGGGAGACGGTCGCGAAGCGCACCAGCTTGTCGAAGAGGCCATTGCCCCTTCGGACCAGGACGACGTCGCCCGGCTGCATCAGTGCAGGTCCGCGTTGACCTTCGCAAGGATGGCGCTGAGCTCCCCCGCTTGGGCGGCGGTGAGGCCGCCAGTTGCTGCCGCAGCTGCGAAGGCCTCGAAGTCCGCCTGGGTGACCACGACGTTCTTCACCCCCGCAGCCTGGAAGGCACCCAACGCCGTGTTGGAGAGGACCACGAAGAGCGAGCCGGTGAGCAGGGCCCAACCGCTGCCCGGGTAAGCCACAAGGTACATCTCGTCCTCCTGGGGCGGCACGGCGAGCACCGCCTCCTCGTAGTTGCTGGTGTCGATCGAGGCGAAGCTCACCGGATGGACCGCCGGGTCTGCCCACTGCCAGCCCTTCGGCTGCGGCGGCGCCGCGACCCCCGCTGGCCAGCTGGCGGCCTCGCTGACTCCCGGGTAGGCGGCGAGGATGTAGGCCGGGTGCCCGTGGGTGAGGTGGTTCGCCTGGACGGTCGCGCCGCCGTAGAGCCCGAAGCCCGAGGTGGCGAGCCAGGGGTCGGTCCACGTCCCGTCGCCGCGGATCCCGCTCTCGCAGTCGAGGAAGCCGGGGATACTGAGCGCCGCCGCGTCAGCCTTGGCCCACCCGGGGTCGTCGAGGCCGCTGTAGAAAGCCCCCGTCAGCAGGCCCCCGGCTCTGACGACCGCGAAGGCCGACGGCGGCCAGGGGTTCAGCAGGTTCTCGTTCGCGGAACTAGCCCGGTAGCCGAGCCAGGCGCTGTAGCCAGCGGCCTTCGCCGCCGCCGCCTGCGCCGGCGTCGGGCTCGCGCTGGAGTCCGCGACCAGGATGACGCCCACTTCCTACCCCTGCGCGCCCTGGGCGGACTCGCGGACCGGTGCCAGCGACCGGATCATGGCCGCCAGCTCCGCGGTCTGGTCGTCCCGGCGCCTGTCGGCGTCGACGTGCGCCTCTTCGAGCAGCTTGATCTTCCGCAGGATGAGAGCGTCGCGACGGGTCTGAGAGAACATGGCCAGCCCGACGGTGCCCTCGACGATGATGGCCAGCCAGCTCGCGATGAGGTTCCAGGCGAACTGAGCGCCCGGGCCACGCAGCCACATGAGGGCGGTGAAGGCCGTGAACACCGCAAGGAAGCTCCAGCGGCGCAGGATGCGCGTCTGCACCTGCCAGCTCAGCTCCTCTGCCAGGGTGAGCTGGTCGCCCGTCACGGGGTCGGTGAAGAGGTGCTTGCGCTTGTGCTCGTGGTGCTTCGCGCTGAGCCAGGGGAGGCCCATCAGGAGCCCCGCACGCCGGAGCTCACCAGGCCGCCTGTTTGCGCAGCTCGGCAGCGACCTTCGCGAGCTCCTCGCGCACGATCATCCGAACCCGCTCCTCGGTGAGCGCAGGGGCGTGCGTGTGCATAACGGTCGGGTCGATGCAGCCGCAGGCGTGGCCGAAGTCGGGCTGGTAGGACACGCCGCAGGTGGTGCAGGTGACCAGGGCGATCACCGCGCCTCTTCCTCTCTACCCTGGCCGTCGCCAGTCTCGGCGACAGGGGACGGCGGCTGCGGCTGGTGCACCTGGCACCATGAGAGGTTCTTCTGGACCTCGGCTGCGAAGGCGCTGGCCCTCGACGCCGACCAGATGAAGTCGGCGATGTTGGCTTCCTTGGCCGCGCTGGCGCTGAGGTTGAAGCTGCCACTGAAGGTCCAACCGCGCCCGTCCGCGTAGAGCAGGGCCAGGATCTTCGAGTGGAGGATGTCGGAGCCATCCGGCGCGGTCCCGATCGCCCACTGGTCCGGCTGGAGCTGCGCGATCAGCGCGTCGACCACCGGTTTCTCGTAGCGGCCGAGGTACTCGCTGCGGTCGAAGAGGAAGCGCGAGCCGGGCACCTTCTGGCCGATCTGGGCCATGACCTGCGCGATGGGGCCGTCCGTGAACCCGTACTGGGAGCTGTAGAGGGTCGCTCCGCTGGCCAGCCCGTCCTGGAGCTGTGCCAGCACGGCGGCCGTGATCGCGGCGCCCTGCTCAGGAGCCCACATGGATACCCAGTCGGTGACGTCGGGCCACTGGAGCGTCATGACGGGTCCTCCCCCTGGCAGACCACCGCGATAATCCGAGCGTCGCCTCCAAGGCGGGCGGCGGCGCAGTACCGGGCCTCATCCGAGCGCAGCTCCTGCAGGAGCGCATCGCCCTGTTTGATGGCCGCCGCGTTGATCGCAGCCTGGTGCTGGAGCGCCCGGATGGTTGCCTGGTGGCCGACCTCCAGGAGCGCGAAGCCGAGGACCGCCACGGCGAGGAGGAAGACCATCGCTAGCGCCGGGTCCAGCCGCCTCATGTGCCCGCCCTCGGGACCTTGACGCCAGCGCCCACCGCCGTCGCCTCGGCGATCTGCACCAGCCGGGTGAGCGGCCGCATCAGCTCTCGGTGGTGCTCCATCTCGACCTTCGCCAGGTCATCCACAGCGGCCTTCTGGGTGACCGTCTCCCGGAGCACCTTGAGCTGGCCCTGCAGCTCGGCGATCTGTTCCTGGGCCGCGCGCCGCTCTTGGTCGACCCGGGCGAAGTTGGCGTTGGTGGCGTCGAGCAGCTCGTTGAGCTGGCGCACCGTGCTCTTGCCGATGGCGCTGCGCCAGGCGAGCGCCCCCGCAACGCCGGTCACCAGGCTGGCAACGCCCACCACCAGGTAGATGAGGTAGGCAGCCCCCGAACTCTGGGTGACCGCGGACTGGAGGGCCATCAGTCGACCGTGAAGTCGACGCCGTCGATGTTGAGCTGAAGGAAGCCGGCGGCGGTGAACTGGGCTTCCGCGGCTCCGGCGGCGGTGATCGAGATGGAGCCCAGGTAGTCCGCGAGGCCCCCGGTGCTCAGGCTCATGACCAGCACATTCACGTTCGTCGGCGGCCGCGCACCGGCGGGCAGAGTGAAGGCGGTGGCGGCGTTGGTGCCGCTCTTGATGGCTCCCCCAAGGCGGACCTCATTGCCGATGAGTCGGTACCCGGCCGCCGTGGCCCCGCTCGCCGGGCCGCCACTGGAAACCCAGGAGTTGGAGTAGGTGAGAGGCACCCACCCCGAGTCCTGCTGGCCCGCCACGATGTGCCAGTTGGTCCCGTCGCCCTGTAGCACCACGTAGGCGCCGAGCGCCGAGCACGGGATGGATGCGCTGCCAGCGGAGCCCGTCCCCGGGCCGAGGATCACTCCGGACCCGGCGGTGATGGTATTCAGGCCAGCGCCCGAGTCCGCCTTCTTGAAGCCGATGGCGATGCCTGCGGTCGGGGCCGGGAGCGTGAAGGTGAAGCTAGAGGGCCCGTTGGTGATGATGTAGAGGGTCCCCGCAACACAGGGGTTCACGGAGCCCGCGACCGCCGTCCCGAAGACGTCCATCTCGGCGAGCTGGTTCATCTCCGCCGCCGTGAGGACCTGGCCGGTAGTGAAGCTGGGAGCGGGCAATTGGCGCCTCCTAGTAGGCTAGCTCTGACGTCCCGAGCACCCCGTAGGTGGCGTTGTTCAGGACGAAGTAGTTCAGCAGCTCAGCCGAGCCGAAAGAGAGGGAGAGGCGGTAGGTCGAGCCGGAGACGTCCAGCTCGTAGCCGACCTGGTCGACGAAGGAGAGGAGGTCGATGGTCGCCGGAGTCCCGCCGCCAGGCGTGCGCTTGACGGTGCAGAGGCCGGGGATGTCCAGCGACGCGAGCTGCTGGAGCTGCGCGATGTCCATTCCAGACAGCTCCAGGGTCACGGTGTCGAACCGCACCTCCGGCTGGCTGTAGAGCGAGAGGACCCAGTTGCAGAGGTTAAGCACGTCCTGGTCGGAGAAGTTCTCCAGGGCCGGGAGCTGCAGCGAGCGCAGGAAGTAGGCCTGCTGGCTGGCCAGGTCCTCGGCGATCTGGGTCCCGGGGCTGTCGCTTGGCAGGAGCTGATTGGTCGCCCGGGTCCCCTGCACCTCGTTGTAGAGCAGCAGCACCGCTGAGGCCGCGCTGATCGCGTAGTAGGGGAAGGCGCCTGCGGCCCAGTCGGCCTCCAGGTCGGAGAAGGTCGCGGCGATCGAACTGGCCGCGAGCTGGCGGATGATGGCATAGCGGTCGAGGAAGGTGAGGGTGCCGTCGCGAGCGACGAAGAGGAAGCCCCACTCGGAGTTCGCCGCCGTCTGCATGTCGTTGAGCACGATGTCGCCCAACGACCCCTTCGCGTTGGCCCCGAAGAGGTTCTCCTGCAGCAGCGTGTTTCCCTGCGCCACGCTCAGCGGCGAGGGGAAGCCCGGGAACTGGTTCTCCAGGAGGTCGAGGATTCGCTGGCCGCTCAACTCCGAGACGGCCGACCAGTCGTTGACGTAGGCACAGGCCAGGAGCGCGAAGGAGTCGTGCGCGGTGACCGCCACGGTGCCCGTCTTCGGCTTCTCCCACCCGGGGTTGTAGTCGTCAATGAAGCCACCGAAGACCTGGATGCCGCCCACGTAGATGTTGAGCGGCGCTCTCGGGATGATGCCCGGGTAGTAGGGAGACGCGGTGTTGAGCGGGTCGAACCGCCGGTCCTCGTTGCGCAGCGTGATCTGCGCCTCGCCGGCGGTGTACTGGTCGGTCGGCCGGGAGCGCCCGCGCCGGACCGATATGTGGCCCGAGCACCACTGGGTCACGTCGATGAGGACCGTGCCGCCCAGGGTGTACGTGGCGCTGCCGAGCAGCCCCTGGGTCGCGGAGCCGAGGACGAAGTTCGCGCCGAGCGCAGCCGTGGGCTGGAAGCCGATCTCCACCCCCACGAGGCCGACCGCCTGCACCCAGGAGAGCGACGCCCAGGCAGAGGCCGTCCCCATGCTG
>DAHVDN010000083.1 GCA_027313505.1 Candidatus Dormiibacterota bacterium | reverse complement strand
TCCACTTCCTCCCGGTCCTGCGGTGCCGGCGAGATACGCCTCTTCCGCCGGGTACCGGAGCTCCGACAATGCCCCCGGAACGTGCCTGTACGGCGTCAGCGTACCGGAGCCCTCTCGTCAATCCGCGGATCTCGACAGTAGTCGCTGGCTCGATGCTGTGCCAGATTTTTCGTATAGCAGAATACTTAACGGAAATGTACGGCGTTACAGAAAAACTTCTTCCAAATTCGGGCAACCTCCGTTACAGTGCCGCGTGCGGGTCGGGTGTCGGCTCGTGATTCATTGCCAAATACGACTGCAAATCTGAGAGGGGGTTTCCGCATGGAAGCCACACGGAGTACCCGGATCCTGGCGATCGTGCGCCAGGCCATTGCCCGCAGGGCGGAAGAGGCCGAGGAGGGCGCCGAGAGCGGCTTCACCCTCATCGAGCTGATGGTGGTCCTGCTGATCATGGCCATCCTGCTGGCCATCGCCATCCCGACCTTCCTCGGGGTGAAGGGCGGTGCGCAGGACCGGTCGGCCCAGTCGGACCTAACCAACTCCGTCACTGCGGCGAAGGCCTACTACACGAACAACGGCAGCTACCCGACCAGCACCGGCAGTGCCGACCTGGCCGCGTTCGGCTCTGCAATGGCGGCGAGCGAGCCGGAGATGACGTGGACCTCGGGGACTGTGACCCAGAACGAGCCCGGACACAACATCTCGTTCAACCTCAGCAACGACGGACTGGTGCTGGTGCTCGCTACCGAATCGCCCACCGGCCGTTGCTGGTACGCAGAGGACAACGAGGAGACTTCGGCGATTACGGCGGGCCTGGTCGGAGCCAACACGACGCAGGGCATCACCTATGGTGAGCTTGGCATCGGATCTGGCGCTGCCAACGCAAGCTGCAGCGCCGCAACCCTGACGGGCGTGAAGTGGTCCTCGTCCTACCCGGCGGCCGCCTGACGGAAGTCGTCCACGACGACTGCGACGGGAGCGGAGTGTTGACCTATGGCCACCGCACCCGCTGCGATACGTGTAGCTGGGAGGCCCCGCTTCGGCGGGGCCTCCCAGCTCCTATCATCTGTTCCTCCCAGTAACCTTCGGGCGACTATCGGATGGTGGCTGCTGGCGGTGATCAGCGGTACCGCCTGGTCGCAGTTGGCATGGTCCGGAATTGGGCAAGCCCAGCATGTTGGAAGCTTCACTGATTTCACCACTGCCATCCTGAATGCCGGCGGCCAACAGGGCCCCGGCGGGATCACCCATCTCTATGCTGGCAATGGTTCGATCCTTGTGGCTTTGCCGGCCTTCCAACTCTTTCTCGATGCCCTGGTGCGGATTCTGTTGACCGTGGGGGTCACCGCTCCCTACGAGCGAGTGCTTGTTGCGGGAGGAGCGCCCGTCGGCAACGTCGTCACCGGCCTGGCCTGGCCCACCCTCATCGGTGCCGGCTATCTGCTTGGCATTGCAGCTCTCTTCCCGTTGACGTCCCTATCGCGTCGGATTGCCTCCACGCGATGGCAGCTTGCACTGGCGACGCCAGCCATTGTCGCCGCGCTGTGGTGGATGTGTGTGATCTGGGGTCATCCGGACGACGCATTGGCGCTCGGTTTGCTGGTAGTCGCTCTCGAGAGAGGTCTTGATGAGCATTGGACATCTGCGGCCTGGTGGTTTGGCGCGGCAGTGGCTGTTCAGCCGCTGGTCTTGTTGGGGTTACCGGTATTGCTCGCATTGATCACTCCCCGATCGTGGAAGTCCTTCCTTGTTCGGGCCGTTGTTCCGGGCATCCTCGTCCTGGCAATTCCCCTTGTGGGTGACCCCCATGACACGATCCGGCAGGTCATGGACCAGCCGACCTATTTGGTTGCCACGGGGCATCCCACGCCGTGGTCCGCTCTCGTCCCCCATCCGATGGTCGACGTTGTCTATGGGGGTTGGCCCCGCCTTCTGGCCATCGGTGGAGCTTGTCTCGTCGGCAGCTACGTGCGACGGCGGGCCGTCGAGGGCCGTCTCCAGACGCTGACGGTCGTCTGGTGCCTGGCCGTGTGTCTCTCACTTCGCGTGGCGTTCGAAGCGGTGGTCTTCCCCTACTACATCGTTCCTTCGCTGGTCCTGTTGATCGTGGCTGCGTCCGGGGGTGGACGACTGCGCTTCTTCTTGACGACCGCCGCCGCCGCCGCGTGGGCTGCTGCTGCCCAGTGGCCGTTGCAGGATCACACCGTCTACTGGGCATGCCTCGTGGCCGCTGGTCTTCTCGTAGTTCGGGTCGCTCGCCCACCGGTGCTGATGGCGCCGTCATGTCTGTCGCTCAAGCGTGCCCACGTCCGGATCGCGTCCATGGAATGTTCAGGAGGGGTAGCGCAATGACAGCCGTCGTACAGTCCGCCGAGCTCACATCGCTCCACCGCCGGTCGTCACCGCTGGAAGCGGTTGCGTCGTTTGTCATCCGACGGCGTTGGCCGCTCGCCATGCTGGTGCTGGTACTGATCAGCGGGATGGCCTTCTCGCTGCTCTGGAATCCCTTGGTTCGCCATCAGGAAGGATGGTTCGTCCCAGGGGACATCTGGGCAACGTACCGCGCCGCCCACTTCATCGGATGGGGCGATATTGGCGACATCTACGCCTCGCATACCGCTCTGGTCACCTTTCCGGGCATCACCATCGTGCTGGCGCCCTTCGCCATGCTGACCGGCGCCTATGGGATGAGCGAATCCTTCCCCTACTCCTTACCCCACCCCACCGCCTGGCTGGTGCTCGGTCCGGTCGAGATCCTCCTCGGCGCGGCGGTCTTGATCCCACTCGACCAACTGGCGGAGGCGATCGGCGTGCGGAAGAGCACGAGGGCGATAGCCGCCGTGGTCGGTGCAGTAGTCGTGTGGCCCGTCGTGGTCATGTGGGGGCATCCGGAAGACGGGTTGGCGCTTGCCTTCGCGGTCTCTGCGCTTTCGGCGGCGCTGCGATGCCGCTGGCGTGCCTGTGGCTGGCTGTTTGCGGCGGCGATGACCCTTCAACCGCTGGTCGTGCTCATGGTGCCGGTGCTTCTTGCGATGCACCCGACAGTCCGCCAAGGGTTCCTGTTTTGCGTCCGCTCGACGGTCGCATCGTTGCTCCTGCTTGCGATTCCGCTTCTGCGGCAGTGGAAGGCGACGACGCACGCCCTATTGCAGCAACCCAACTTCCCCTCGATCGACCACCCGACGCCCTGGTTGTTCCTTGCCCCTGTGCTGAGCCCGGCACGGACCTTTCGAGTGCGAGAGAGATTCCTAGTGCGCTACGGCGACCGATGGAAGATTATCCATTCGGTGGCCCTCCGGAAGTCTGTTCCGGTGGTGGCTGCGGGCCCCGGCCGGGTGTTGGCCATCGTCGTTGCCTGCGCTGTGGGCCTCTGGGTGTGGCGCAAGAGAGGGTCGATCACGGCTCCACAGGTGGTTTGGGCCGCAGCGGTCTGCCTGGCATTGCGATGCCTGCTGGAGTCTGTGATGGACCCGTACTATGTCTGGCCGCCGGTAGCCCTGCTCGTGATCCTCTCGGCGTACAACGGCAGCTGGCGAATGCCGGTCGGTCTCTGCAGCGGGATCGCCGTCACCGTCTACAGCGAATACTTCTTCAGCCCATGGGTGTGGTACGGACCGGTCGTTGTCATGATTTGCGTTTGCTTGATATGCGGACTTCCCAACTTAAACCCACGTTCCGCACTTCTCGAGGCCGTCTTCTCTCCCCTAGATGCTTGATCAGCCGTCGACGTCGACAGAGGGACGCCGAGCAGGTCGAGCAGCTGTTCTTGAAGCGGCGGCAGCACCGGTGCGAAGGTCTGGACGAGTGCGCCGGTCGCGTCGAAGAGCTGGTGGCGGGCGACACCGGTGAACACCCCGACGATGCGTGCCGCGCTCGGTGAGGAGGAGGGACGCTCTTCGGGGTAGAGGACGAGGGCGTCGATCCCTCGACTGGCCATCGCTCGGCGGACCTCGAGCTCCATGAGTGCCTGGAGCAGGAGTGCGAGGAAGTGGCACGTCATGAGTCCCTCGATGCGCGCCGGGTCCTGCAAGAAGACCGGTGCGACGAGCTGGTCGCCCTTCAAGATGATGGTGGTGGCACTCGAGGTGCGGTTGGTACTTGTAGGCGACGAGGAGTTCGGCTGCGTCGAGGTCACGATTGGTCACGAGCGGCCAGCAGCCGTCGGAGGCAGCGTCGTGCGCGACGAGGTCCTCGCGGACGCTGAAGTGCAAGCGGTGGCGGATCTCTTCGATCCGCCGGTAGGGGGCGTTCCTCCCCGGCCGCCCCGCGACTCCTGGCGGTGGCGGACCTCGGTCACCTCCTCGATCTCGTAGCTGACCCAGCGAGCCGCCCCGCACTCCTCCAGCGCCTCGTCTGCTTCCAGGCCGATCATCACGGTGGGCTTGAGACGCGTCCTCGGTGAAGAGAGACGCACGTTGATGGTGTCCAAGGCGGCGACGCCCGCGGCGATGCCCGCGGCGACGCGCGCTGGGCGTGCCTTCTCGTCGCGCTCCGCCTTCGCCGGACGAGCGCACCCCGTGACGCGGTAGCCCTCCTGAAGACGGCCAGGGTGCCTCACAGACGCTGTAGGCGTCGGGCTCGTCGTCCCCTCCGCGGCCGGGCAGGGAGAGCGCTTCTTGGGAGGCTGGTTCGTGCGCGACGAACCAGTCGCGCATGGCCTCGCCAGGTCCGGGCGATGGTCCTTCGAGAACCCGTAGGCCGCGGCGACCGTCTTCTTCCTTCTGCGCCTTTGCCCGGTGACAGACGCGTAGACGCCCGAGAGCTTGACCGACGTCGAGTCGTTGTCGTTGTGCAGCCGCGAGCAGTCGACGTCGAACGCCTCGACGGCACGGAGGACGTGCTCGCCCGTAGTACCCGGCGGGTCAGCAGATGGCTGCAGATCCCGCCGGTGGTGGGGAGCCGGTGGGATCGAAGGGATCACGCCCGGAGCCACACTCAGGCAGGGATGTCGAGACGGGGGTAGTGGTCGTAGTAGTCGTCGACGGGGTGGTTGGCTTCGTGGTCTTGACCAACACCGCGTTCGGTCGCGTCGGTGCCGGCGCCCCGACGCCTGTGCCACACCCGGCGAGGATTCCAGCTGACGTCAAGAGCCCGAGAAGGCCGACTGTCAGTTGCCGCCGAGCCTGTGACGGGCGACCGACGTGTGGCGAACGGCCCTTCGGCCCTCGCACTTGCGATGCTCCGCTCATGCTCATGATGCCGGCCTCGCCATCGTATAGACCTCGAGCGACATCGAGGCGGTGAGCGTCGACCCGCGGTTGGTGGTCGGACCGCCTCCGGAGATTGACACGGATTGGATGCTCGTAAGCCTTGGCAATTGGTAGACCGCCTTGATGAAGGACAGAAGCGCGTCGTATGTTCCCGTAGCTGCGATCGAGACGGGGATGCCGGAGAAGGCGAGGCCAGGCACCGCAGTGACTGAACCGGGGGTGATGGAGGTGAGCTTGATGCCGGTCCGGGTCGCCGTCGAATCAATCATGTCGACGTATGGACTCGGACCGTTGAGCACATCTGGCTGCGCCGGTACGTACGATGCGTACTGGGCCTCGAGTGTACGCAACTGCGGAGTGGCTTTCGAAGTGGCCCGGAGTGCAACGAGCTTGGCGTTGTCCCGCGCTACCTGGCTCTGCAGTGAGTGGTCCTGGGCCTGAAGCTTCGAGGCCTTGGAGTTCTCAGGAAAGAAGAAGGCAACGAGCCAGATCAGGATCACCACGATCGCCACGACGATCGCGATCAGGACAGGCTTGCTTCGAAGGTAGGTGAGCTGCGGGGTGCGATTCATGGGATCCTCTGACTGAAGAGGTTCAAACGGGGGCTGCGGGCCCGACCGTCGACCAAGAAGGTGACCCCGAAGGTCAGGCTGTTGGAGCTGGGTGTGAGCCCGCCCGACAGGTCCACTTGAGAGAGCCCCGGTGACTGGTTCATCGACTGCCCAAAGGCCACCGCCCCGGCGTAGTTCGGCACGGTCACGCTCATCGAGCCAGTCGCGATCACTGTGGTCGGGGAAGGTGGAGTTGCAGAGAGAGGCGGCGCCGTTGCACCGGGTGCGGCGCCCTCCTGCGCTTGCACCGAGGACACAACGGCGCTCGGGGGTATGTACTGACCGACCTGGTTGAAGAGGACCAGCCAGTCGGACTCACCCGCCACGACCGGCCGGAGTTGGGACTGTTGCTTCGTCACGTTGGCCTTCAACGCCACCGCCTTGTCGTATCTCGGGATCTCCACCGTGTTGATGTAGTGCACCTGCGACGTGAGGCTGGCGATCTGTTGCTGCTCGTGGCGCACCGCGAGGACTCGCCACAGGCTGGCCGCCACCAGGATCAGGAGGACGACCCCGGCGACCATCATGAGCGTCCGGCGGAGCCGCCGTTCGGCGTACCTGGCGGTGACCTCGCTCGGGAGCAGGTTGAAGGCCTTGCCGGTCGGCTCGGGCATCGCCAGTCCCACCGGCACCGCCAGGGTGGGATCGATGGTCGCCGCCTGCTCCGGCGTGATGGGGAGACGGTGGGTGTCCACCCGGGCCAGGGGGGACGCCTCTATCACCGGCATCTCAACCGTCCGCTGGAGTTGCTCCATGAAGCCGGTGGCCTGGGCACCGCCCCCGGTGACCACGAGCCGTGCCGGCACCGCCCGGCCGGGTTGCGAGGAGTAGAAGCGCAGGGAGCTCTGGATCTCGCTCACCAGGTCGTCGATGGCGTTCTTGGACGCCGACACCGCCCGGACATCGTGGACCCCCGGGGCACCGAGGTGTCTCTTCAACCCCTCTGCGTCGGCCATGGGCAGGTCGAGGGCACCGGCGATCGACCGGGTGATGCTGTCCCCACCGAGGTCGACGGTGCGGACGAACTGCAGCAGCCCGTTCTGGTGGATCACCACCATGGTGAGGCCGGCGCCGACCGAGACGATGGCCTCGGTGAGCCCGGTCGCCTCCTGGTCCCGCAGAGCACGGGCCAGTGCCGCGGTGTCGAGATCGATGGCCACCGGCTGCAGCCCGGCGTCCTCCACCGCCCCGACCACCCCGTCCACCAGGTCGCGATGGGCGGCGGCGACCAACACCCGGATCTGCGGGGAGCCCTCGGCGTCCTGGTACTGGGCGATGACCTTTGCCGACATGGCGGTCTCCTCCACGGGGAAGGGCACCACGTCGTTGGCCTGGAAGCGCACCGCCTCGTCGAGCTCGTCGGGGGGGAGAGGTGGCATGTCCACCTCTCGGGTGATGGCCCGGAGCCCCGCCACCCCGACC
>DAHVDN010000082.1 GCA_027313505.1 Candidatus Dormiibacterota bacterium | reverse complement strand
AGAACCGCCATCTCCTCGTCCCAGCTGACGTCGAGCCTGTGGGTCTCCCCGGGCAGGAAGACCTCGCTGGTGAGGATCGTCGGCAATGCCACCGGGTCAAGCGACTTCCCAGGGACGACGTTCGCACCGTCCTCCAGCACGCCTGCCGAGGGCTCGGGGGGCGGGCACGCAGCCATTCTTGTTCCTCAAGGTGCGATGCGGATGCTGGTCGTCACTATAGCATGCCATATGCTGGCACGCCAGCCAACAGTTCCCGAGTGGCTGCCTTACACTCGCGCGCGTGACCAGCGACGCCAGCGATCCTGCGCGGCAGATCCGCGATCAGATCCAACAGCTTCAAGGTGAAGATGCCCGACTCGCTGCGAGCCTCCGTGACACCAGAACCGCCCGGCACCGCATCTCAGCCCAGATCAGATCCCTCGAAGCCAATCTCAAGCTCTTGGAACAGTTGGCCGGCCCGGCTGCAGATCGGAATCTTGCCGAGATCCAAGGCGGGACCATCGCCGACGCCGCCTCTACCGTTCTCGGGCGCTTGGGCGGGGTGAGCCCCTTGACCCGGTTGGTGGCTGAACTCCAAGAGGCCGGCAAGCTCTTGCGGTCGCCCGGCGCCTATCCGACCCTCATGAAGGCCCTGACCCGAGATCCGCGGTTCGAGCGGGTCCCAGACCAGCGGGGGTGGTGGCGTCTGGTCAACCGCAAAGCGCAGTGACCACACGAGAGAGCAGCCAGCGGCCGACCAGCGGTGCTCTCCGGTCTTCAAGGAGACTGCCTATGGGGTCACCAGCCTCCTGTCGGAGCGAGCCGACCCATCCCGGCTGATAAGGCTGGTGCGTGGACACTGAGGAGATCGAGAACCGACTCCACTGGGTGCGGGACGTGACCATGGGCGAGGACGGCTCCCAGATCCGCACCGGTAGCTCCCCGCATGCGATGGCGAGCCTGCACCTGGCAGAGGAAGACAACATCGCCGGGGCCGGCGCTGGGCCGAGCGAGATCCGGCCAGAGCGCTCCAGCTCCTGGGGCCGTAGCTCCCCCGGCCGGTCGGGACCTTGGCTGCCCGAGGGTGTGGGTTCCCCTGCGCCTGGACGCGCCTGCCGAGCCCCAGCTCCGGCCGCCGCCAGGGGCAAGACACTCTTTCCTGGACCTCCACCGGGGACCGGGAGGCGCGCCTGGCCCCAATTCGTCCCGCTCCCAGCCTTCTGTATTCCGCCGACTTTGCCAATGACACTGCCGACTCGGCGGGGTCGCTTGCCAGAGGGGAGGCTAGTGTGGGAACATCTGTTTCTGTGGCAAGCCTGCTTCCGCTTCCCCAACAACGTCCCGCGATCCCTGCTCGGGACAAGATGGGCGCGGTCTACACGAAGCCGTGGGTCGCTGACCTCATCCTGGATCTCGTCGGCTACGTAGAAACGCGCGATCTGGCCCCCGTTCACGCCGTCGAACCGTCTGCCGGAACGGGAGCCTTTCTTATCCCGATGGCGCGGCGGCTCCTGGCGTCGGCTCGCCGCCACCACCGCCGCCTCGACGATCTGCATGCGAGCCTGCGTGCTTACGAGCTCGACAAGGATAGTGCCGAGGTTGCTTCTGATCTCCTGGTGGCAGAGATGCGCGCCTGGGGGGCCACCATCGGCCAGGCCCGGCGCCTAGCCGATGGCTGGCTCGTCGTGGATGACTATCTCACCGCCTCACCTGGAGCGGCGCCCGCCGATGTGGTGGCGGGGAATCCCCCCTATGTCCGATACGATGATGTGCCGCCCCCTCTCCTCACCGCGTATCGTCGGCTTTATCCCACGATGGTGGGACGAGGCGATGTCTACATCGGATTCATCGAGGCCGCACTCCGCCAGCTCAAACCCCAAGGAGTGCTGGGGTTCATATGCGCCGACCGTTGGATGCGTTCGGCCTATGGAGTCGAGCTACGCCGGTTGATCGGGGAGATGTACAGCGTCGACACCGTCATTGAAATGCACCGAGCTCCTGCCTTTGAGGAGGCCGTAGCTGCGTATCCGGCTGTGATGATCGTGCGGCGCGCGCGCCAGCGCGACGTGATCATCGCCTCGGCGGGTCCCGACACCCGCGCACTGCCGGACCATGCAAGCCTGGCCAACGCGGTCGTCCAGCTCGCTGACAGGCGCGTGAGCGCAGTGCCGGGATTATCCGCCACCCGCCTCACGCACTGGTTCGTGGGCGGCGACCCGTGGCCGGCGCTCCCGCCACGGCAGTTCCACCTATTGCAACGCCTGGCGGAAGCGGGTCGGCCCTTGGAGGATGCCGCGACCGGGACCAGGATCGGGATCGGGGTGGCCACGGGCGCCGACAAGGTCTTCTTGACCACGGATCCCGACATCGTCGAGCCGGACCGCCTGCTCCCGCTGGCTCTGGCGTCCGACACCAAGTCGGGAAGAGTCCGGTGGTCCCGTCACTACCTGATCGATCCCTGGCTGAGCACCGGAGAGTTAGTGGATCTCAGATACTACCCGAAGCTGCGAAGCTACTTCGCGCGGCACCGTGCCCAGCTGGAGCGGCGAAACATTGCCCAGCGCTCCAGAGGTGACTGGTATCGCACCATCGACCGCGTCCAGCACGACCTCACCTCGCGGCCCAAGCTGTACTTTCCCGACATGAAGCTCGCGAGCAACCCCACGCTCGATGGCGGAGGGACATATCCCCATCACAACTTGTACTTCCTGGTGTCTAGCGCGTGGGACCTGGAGGTCCTCGGCGGTCTGCTCCTGTCCCGCCTGACGCAACTGTTCATCGAGGCCTACTGTGTGAAGATGCGGGGCGGAACGCTCCGCTTCCAGGCTCAGTACTTGCGACGGATCAGGGTGCCCGCACCTGACTCCATGCCTGACGACGTGTGCGACCGACTGCGGCACGCGTTTCGGAACCGCGACATTGACTTGGCGACTCGATCAGCAGCGCAGGCGTATGGGCTCGCCGAATGCCCGCGGGAGTTACTGGTCGGGGTCGAACGTACGGAACTGTCGGCAGCGAGCGTCAATCGCGGATTGACCCGGTGACTCTCGGGTTGGACGGATTCGGCGGGTCGCTGGGATGACACGAGCCTCCGGGCGCGCGAGAGTCCCGGTTCCGGGCGAGTGGAATCACTCTTCGCCCCCGATCGACACATGGAGGGGAGCTGACAGGTGATCAAGGATCTTGATCGGCGACTGCAAGACGCTGTACAGGCGTTCTGGGATGCTCGACGCACCCAACTGCAGAAACAGGTCACGGCTGGGCGGGTCGACTCTGGCACTCGCGGCGCGGTCACGGGCGGAACCCAGATGGGGGCGCTCGAAGTCCTCCTCACGGACCTGCTCGTCGATGCAGGACTCGACCGTGACCATGTCAGGGTCCGCACGGCGCTCGAACTGCCCGGGTATTACCGACCTGAGAAGAAGTGGGACCTGCTGGTGGTGATTGATGGTCAGCTTCTTGTGGTCGTGGAGTTCAAGTCACAGGTCGGGCCTAGCTTCGGCAACAATTTCAACAACCGAACGGAAGAGGCCATCGGTAACGCCGAAGACATCTGGACGGCCTACCGAGAAGGTCGGTTCGGAAAGCACCCACCGCCCTTTCTCGGCTACTTTTTCCTCCTTGAGAACTGTGCCAAAGTGCATGCGCCGGTCCGCAACGGGGAGCCCTACTTCGTCGTCGATCCGATCTTCGCAGGCGCTTCGTATGCTAGGCGCTATGAGGTGCTGTGTGACCGTTTGGTACTTCAGCGCAAGTACAGCGCTGCTTGTCTGACGCTTGCGACCAACAGCACACCCACGAAGGTCACCTTCCCATCGTCGAGTTTGGCCTTTCGGCAATTTACGGCCACCGCCGAAGCCCACATCCGCGCATTCGTCAAGGCGCGAAGCTAGGCACTAGGAAATGGTACAGGGGAGTGACGGCGTGTCATGAGTTGGATCCTGGAAGGCTCCGCTTCATGGGCGTGCACTGGTTGTATGCCATGACATATTCCGATCATCAGCTCATACGAGACGAGATTCGGCCACATCTCACCGGCACCCGGACGGAGTCCGCTGCACTCCTCGCTTGGTTTCTTGAGGCCGTGTGGCGAATCGAGCCGGAGGACATCGACGATGCCATCTGCGATGGACCGGGGGACAAGGGCATAGACGGGCTTCTGGTCGACGATGATCTTGGCGAGATCACGGTGCTTCAGTCGAAGCACAAGGTGAATGCAATCGGCACACAGGGTGACCTGGACCTCAGAAATCTGGTCGGCGCCGCTGCCTACTTCGCCAATCCTTCCAGCATGGATGGCCTCCTTGCCTCTCATCCCAATGTCGAACTAACGAGACTCCTGAACCGTCTCCAAATTCGGGATAGGGTCGCTGCTGGCGCGCACGCCACTCGATTAGTTTTTGTGACCGATAGCCTTCTCGATGCCGCTGGTCAGAGCTATGTAACTGCCGTAGCAGAGAACGATCCCCCTCTGGAGGTCTGGGATCAGGCACGCCTTGCCGCAGTGGCCCGGCGCACCCGCCGACCGGACCTTCTGCCGGACGAAGTTCACTTGGTCGCTGTTGCTCCTCCGACGGTGATTCGCCATGGCGGTGGGGCTCAGCTCGCCGTGGGGATCGTTCCGGCTCAGCAGCTAATCGGACTCCCCGGACTCGCCGATCTCTCGCTCTTCGCGAGGAACGTCCGTCTGAGCGAGGGCCGGACGCGAATCAACCGGGAACTTGGACTGACGATCGACACCGCATCTGAGCATGAGCTGTTCATGGCGTACCACAATGGCCTAACCATTCTGACACACGGCCTTACCGTGGACGATGCCGACCTCACGCTCGACGGGATCACGGTCGTCAATGGCTGCCAGTCGCTCTTGACTCTTCACGAGCATCAAGCCAATGTCACGGACCAGCTGTGTCTTCTCGTGAAGGTTGTTCGGGTAGAGCGGCAGACTGACCTTGCAGACAAGATCACCTATCGCTCCAACAACCAGAACTCGGTGGACATTCGCGACCAGCGATCCACTGATTCGGTCCAGCGGGACCTACAAGCGCAGATGCAGGAGCATTACGGGAGTAGCCTCTTCTTTGCCATTCGTGAGGGAGAGCGCTCAACTGCTCCGCGTGTGCTCGATAACAAGACTGCCGCGCAGTTTCTTACTGCCGTCTACCTGAAGGAGCCTTGGAATGCCGTCCGGAAGGTGCGTCTCTTCGACACGGACTACCGGCGCATTTTTTCTCATTCGGTTAACGCTCACAAGCTCTTCCTGCTCAATCTACTGGTAGAGGTGATCGATGAGCGCAGAGACGAGCTTGACGCTCAGCTCCGCGCGAGCTTCGCGAGCATTCGCTTCACGCTCGCGTTTCTCCTTGCGCAGATTCTTCGAAAAAGTGAACGAGGCTCGCTTCTCCTCGACTATCCCGAGCGCTGGCTTCCCGACAAACTGGTTGGCGCTAAGGCGGCACTAACTTTGCTGGCTCAGCAGATTGTTCGCTCCGTCAATTACTACGTTGCGAGCGAGACCCAAGAGCGGGCTGAGCGCGGGGAAGACTTCGATCCGAAGGTGGCGTTTAAGAGTCAACGCGCCGTCGGCAGTCTCGAACATCAGGTTGTAAGCATTGCTGAACGCTTAGCGATGGAGGTTCCTTCCTATTGGTTCGAAGTCGAGCCAGAACGTTAGCCGCCTCGATCGGGAAGAGCTGGCGAGGCATCTTCAGAGCGGGCCTACTGCCATATGCGTGGGTGAGCTGAGGGGGTAGACGAGAGACGCCCCGCCGACGATCCCTATGATCTCTGCATGTCAGAAACGGAGATCGGCAGGAGGTCATCAGGCAGTGCGTCAAGCGCGAGTATGGGCCAAGGGTCACAGGCAAATGGCAGTAGTGCCGAATTCCTTGCTCTCACGTCGATTCTTGGCTACGTCACGCACCCGCATCTTGCGGAAGTCAGGTCGGTGCGAATTCCGGAATTAGTCCGGGAGCAAGAGAAGCACAGCCACATTAGAGCTTACTGCCTCCCCAGCCCCTTCGGGTCCCAGGCCGTCTCCGGAACGTGCTTTCACTGAGACGCGCTCGATGTCGATCGCCAGCACCCCGGCTAAACTTCGTCGCATCGCTTCAATGTGGGGCCGGAGTCTTACGAGATCGGTGGTCACGTAGGCGTCCACATTGACAACTTGGACGCCCCGAACTCTAACCACTGCAGCGAACTCCTGAACGAACCCCAAGCTCTTGGCCTTAGCAGTGGCGGGATCGTCCTCCGGGAAGTGCGTCCCCAAATCACCCTCAGCCAGCGCTCCGGCCATAGCATCCACTAGCGCATGGCAGACGACATCTCCATCTGAGTGGGTGTCGAACCCCTTCGGACTGGGAATATTTACTCCGGCAAGCACAAGTGGCGCACCGGGATAGAGGCGATGAATGTCGCGACCATGACCGATCCTAAGGCTCGACAGATCTAGGCACGGGCGCGGCTCCATATCGCCGACCATTATACCGCGAACACCTTCTCAGGCCAAGGCGAGGGCGCCGCTCGCAACCAAGGCGGCAGCACCCACAATGAGTGGGATGGCATTCCCCGAGGCGTCAAGGTAAATCAACCACGCTGCGCTCGGCAGCAAGATCGCCACCAGAAGGCGCCAGGGCGGCCGATGCCCTCGAGAGCCGTGGGTACGGAACCACCCGCGCACCACGGAGCCGGCCACGATTGCGCCGGCCAGCATATACGTTATCAACGCTGGAAGCGACCCCTTGTAGCCATTGCCAAGCTGGCGAACGTCAGAACTGTAGATCGATGCAATCAGGGCCGGTACAATCACAACGGTGGTGATGAAGACAATCCGATCTTGAAGTGCCTGCCCTAACTTCCGTGCCTGTTCCGCTTCCCGGAGTTGATGCGCAGACGTCGCTGCCGCAAGCAAGGCGAAGGCCTCTCGGATGCGCTGGCGTTGGGGATGGACCACTTCCTCCACGCGACCGGCACCTGTGGTCATCTCCGCCTGGACGGACTTGTCCTGGAAGATTCGGCTCTCCGCCGCTCGCCGCACCAGCGCACGGTGGTCGAAGGCCGCCGCCGCAATGTACTCTGCAAGACGCCCCAGCTCCCGCTCTGCTCTAGGCAAATCGAAGGCACGGAAGCTCGCACTCCCATCGGCCATCGCGCGATAGATTTGTTGTTCCCACAAGTCCAGTTCATTTGTAAATCCGGTCGCATAATAGACCTCGTGCGAGATAGCATCTCGGAGGAATGACACCAGGCGATCTGCCGGACTCGCGGCTCCTGGGCCGGTATACCAACC
>DAHVDN010000081.1 GCA_027313505.1 Candidatus Dormiibacterota bacterium | reverse complement strand
CCTCGTCTACAGGCTGTTGGTCGGACGTGACACGGGACCCCGGCTGCCCACGTTGCTGCTCGCTGTTGGACCGGCCCGCGTGCGAACACTTCTGGGCAGGTGCCTCTGAAGCCTGGATCCCTACCGCCAGCTCAGCCGCCTCTTCTACATCGTGGGGGTCGCTGTGCCGACACTGGAGGCGGCACCCAGAATGGCGATGGATCTGAGGGGACCACGTTTGTCAGTCCAGGGGGACTACTTGGAGGGGCCACCCCAGGTCCTTAGCTGCCGATAACGACAGTTATCGACGCCTACAGCACTCTGCCGGCATAAGTTGTACCCCTGAGGCGAGGACGCGAGCGTGAAGGCCGTCAGTGTCCGGCGACGCTGTGCGCTCCGGTCCGTGGTTGTCTAGCGGCTGCCGTGGGAGAATGATTCACATGACCGCTGCTGGTCGGTACTGCGCGGAGGTGCGAACCTTTCAGGACCTTGGATGCCGAATTGAGCGGCTGCCCGGACCGCGCCCGCTCGTGATTGCCATCGACGGCCCCGGTGGATCTGGGAAGAGCACCTTCGCCGAAAAGTTGGCGACTGCCCTGGGTGGGGCACCCATCGTGCCGACCGACGACTTCGCTTCGGCGGATACCCCTCTGGGGTGGTGGCCTCGGCTCCTGAGCCAGGTGATCGAACCGCTGATCAAAGGCCGTCAAGCCCGCTACCAGCGCTATGACTGGGTGCGACGCGAGCTTGCGGACTGGGTGGAGGTGCCAGCGGCACCAGCCGTGATCCTCGAGGGCGTGAGCTCCGGGCGCCTGGAGTGGGCCGCGCATCTGTCCTTTCTCGTCTGGATCCATACGGATCGATCAGTGCGGCTACGTCGAGGGCTCGAGCGCGACGGCCCTGAGGCAGCCGAGCTTTGGCAGGGGTGGATGGCCGCCGAGGATTCATACGTGGCCGAACAGGATCCCGTCGGCCGCGCCGATCTAGTAGTGGATGCGGCGCCCACAGTACCCCACGACCCGCGAACCAGCTTCGTCGCAATTGTCGGCAATGGGGAAGTCACTGCCGCCAGACCGCCGTCCCAGAGGCGAGGGGCCCGTCATGGCGACTACGACACCGAGTATCGCTGAGCACGCCACATTGCCTGGTGATCCGGCAGATAGGTCAGACCATGCCTCGGGAACTCCTCCGCCGGTCAATGTGAGAGTCCGCCGCCACCGCTATCCGGTCTCCCTGGGACTGCGTCACCAAGTTGGATGCGTTCAGCGTGCGTCCGAAGCTCGACAAGCCCGACTTCGCCGTTTTGGGCACCCGAGATCAAAAAGTGTAAAAATGGGAAGCCCGCCGTGTGAAGACCGACCCTGGCCTCTCAGAAATCGCCTATCTCAAGCGGGTTCCAGAAAGGCATAAGTCCCTCGATGGGAGGGTTTTGCGAATAGGTCGCAAAACGCTCGCGACTTTCGCCAAGCAGACGCCCGGAGAGCAATTTCCTGGCGTTTTCGCGTCTCCTGGACTCCTGGAAGTGAAAACCAGGTCCTGAAGAAACAAAGAACGCGCCCCGGGGCGGCGGTCGAGCCAACATCAGGGCGCGTTTGGTCCAGAAAGCGTCAAGTCCTGGTCGGTGGAACCGGTGCGGAGGCACCACGACTCTGCAGGACTCTGGACCCATCGATGACAGGGGCTTGACCAGCAAGTGGATTCACGTCATCCTGAGATTGATGTGTAGATGCATTCAAGGAAACCGGATGCCCGATGCCTCAGGCCGCGTACCGCTTCCCGACCGCACGCCCTGTCTCTACTTTCGCTTCCCAGTCGCATTCGTCGTCGGAATGTCCACAGTCCTTATGCTCGCAAACGTCGGACTGGTGGGTTCTCTTGTCGTGACGGGCGGTCGGCCCTTTGCGTGGCGCCTTGCGGTCGGTGTCGCCTGCGTGGCGGCCTTGTGGTCAAGGAGGGTCTCAAGCACGGAGTACGATGTGGTAGTGGCACGCGCACAACTCAACTGGCGCTTGGTGCGTCGAGGTTGGAGGTTCCCAATCGCCAATATAGTCAAAGTCCGCCCCAGCGCTACCCGGTCAGGCTCAGGACTCATGGCCGTTGCCGCTGTCGTTGCCCTGGCTGGGTGCGGTACTACGGCCGCTCACACCGCTCGTGCCCGACTCAGCGGTCCGTCGCAACCCCGGACACCCAGCCCTGTCGCCGAACTGGCCAGAGGTGCGCAGGGTAGCCGAGCCTCTATCCCCTGGGCCGAGGTCGGGCCCGGGTGGATCCTCGCCGAGTGGACCGCGACACCCCCAGGACCACCCGGGGCAGCCCCATCTTCGTCGCCGGTCGACGTGTTTCTCGTGGACCCGGTGGGGGGCGCTACTTGGTGGCCACGCTGCCGCCCGACTCGCCTAGCTTGCAGGCCTGGTCTGGAGACGGGCACTGGGCACTGCTCGACGGAAGCGGGATCGGCACTCAGGGGCAGATGGCCGTGCCGGAGCTGAACCTGAAGAAGGGATCCTTGCACCAGGTGACGCTTCCCTCCGGTTCTGGAGCTTTCACGCGGCCGAATGGCACGGCGCTCCTTTGGGTGTCCGCAGGGCTCCCGTTTGCGATTCAGCGCTTAGACCTTCAAGGCAAGCTGCAGCTGACATTCCCCAATCGGTTCTCGAACTTGGGCGCGGCCACAGGCTCAGTCGCCTACTCCCCCGACGGCACGGAGCTGGCGATCGGTGCCCAGAAGGGCGTCGCGATTGTCCACAACAACGGTCAGATCATTGAGCAGATAGCCGTCGCGGGCGCCACCTATTGCTACGTCGACCGCTGGCACAACAGCTCGGTGCTCGCCAGCTGCGGCAGCTCTTCCTCCGGAGCCCGCCTGTGGTGGATACCAACGAACGGAGGGGCCGCCACTGCTCTCACAGCACCTCCGGTGGCCCCTGACTTCGGAGATCTCAACGCCTGGTCCGTGGGCGCGACGACCTACGTCCAGGACGCAGGGCCGTGCGGCCTACTTTACCTGGCAGCCCTCCAGCCAGGGGGCACCACCAAGCCGGTCGCAATCCCGAACGTCCCCGCGGGCAGCACCGTCGAGGTCCTCGGGGCGGATGGGGCGAGTCTCGCTCTGCACACAACGGTGGCCTGCGCTGCAGGAATTTCGGCGGTCTGGTTCACTCCCGCCACGAACGAAACGGACGTCGTGCTCGGCCCTGGTCTCAACGCCGGGAGTGTCCTCAGCGCGATCCTGTTCGGTCAGTAGACGCCTAGTCAACATGGCAGCAGCCCGACGCATCGGCTACGCGCAAACATGGGCTGGCCTCCAACGATGTGGATTCCCTTGGGTAGTCCTTCGTCCGCCCGATCGCCCCACGATGCTCGTCGGAGCGCCTCGATTGCTCCGCCGAGCGACGTCCCGGCTTCCCTTGCGCTGCTGCGCCCACGCCAGGCCGATGGCGCCTGGGGCTGAGGTATACGTCTCCATGACGTTCCCGATGATGGCGGTGCCTCGACCAACAAAGGTGGTCCGTGGTTGTGAGTTCGCACCAGGCATGCTCAGCTCGACCGGAGGCGGCGTGCCTGCGAGGGTAGCCGTCAAGCCGGAGGCGCCTGGCTGGGGCGATCCACTCGCGGTGGGTTCCGCCTGGAAAGGTTTTTCAGCCAGGCTGGCCAACCCGGCGCGGCTCGTCCGGTCGCTCTACTTCATCATTCATGGCGGCTGAGATCAAAAAGTGTAACAATCGAGAAAGCGGCGTGTAGAGATGCCCCGGAGCCTCTCAGAAATCGCCCATTTCCAGCGCCCTCCAAAAGGTCGTAAAACCCTCGAGCAGCTGGATATAGCGAAATAAGCGCAACACGTTTGCGACTTTCGCGAAGCAGACGCCCGGAGAGCAATCTCCGGGCGTTTTGCTGTCTTCTGGACCCCTGGACGTGAAAATCAGGGCCTGAAGAAACAAAGAGCGCGCCCAGGGGCAGCTGTCGGGCCGGTCTCAGGGCGCGTTTGATCCAGGAAGTTCGGGTCCTGGTCTTTGGAAGGGTTGCCGGCGACGCCTACGGCGCCCGGGAGTCCTCGGCCAGGTCCAGCTCGTCGGGTGGTGGAGCCCGGGTCCAGCACCAGTGCCACCTGGGAGCTTCGCCGGGGCCGCCTTGGCCAACATCGTCGGTCTAGAGGTTGTGCTGATCGTCGTCCCGGGAGCGGAACGCTATTTCCATATACGGTCAAGGGGCGCAGCGTACAGGCGATCCTCGGCCCGGTACGGCCAAGTGCCTAAATACAGGACTACGCCGCCCACAAATCTCTCCCCGAGGCGATCTCGTAGTTGCCGAAGACCTCGAAAGTCATCTCCTGAGACAGTACCCGCCGCCTTCACTTCGATACCGATGACACGGTCGTCGTCAGTTTCGGCAATCAGATCCACCTCGACTCCCTCCTTCGTTCGGTAGTGGGAAAACACCATCCTGGTACCCGACCAAGCAGACTGCTTTATTACTTCATTGACCGCAAAAGTCTCGACGAGATGGCCGAACTCCGTGAGGGCTGTAGCGTCGTGTTTCTGCAGCCGCTCAGGCGTGATGCGAAGCAGGTGAGCGCCGAGCCCTGTGTCCACGACATGAACTTTTGGCTTATGCGCGATCTTGGCCGAAAGGGTACGGCCATATCCGTCTAGGCGGTGGACAAGGAAGACTGCTTCGGCCAACTGAACATAGTCACCTATCAGTTGATGCTGGACGCCCATTGCGTTGGCTATCTTCGTGGTTACCAACACTTGCGCTGTCTGTCCCGCGAGGCGCCTCAACACCAGGGGAAAGAGGTCCCTCTGGCGAATCTGGCGAACCTCGAGAACGTCGCGTTCTACTACGGCGCGCACGAAGTCGCCGTACCACCTTGAGCGACTCTCCGGGGTACCACGTTCCAGTGGAAGTGGGAATCCTCCCGCCAAAACCATGTCTTCGTACTCTGGTCGTTGAGTTGCAGACGGCTCGACGACGCTCAGGTAATCCGGCGTGGTCAGTAAGTTGTCCAAGAAGGTCTCTCGACGACCAGCCAACTCGCCCTGAGAAAAGGGCCACATCGTGGCGACATGCAGGCGGCCGCTCAGAGATTGACTAGTGATAGGTAGCGTCGCATAGCGCGTTGAGCCGGTAATGAGGAACCGGCCAGGCCGGCGATCGCGGTTGAGCTCAGCCTTAATCGCATCCAGCAGTTCTGGGACATGCTGGAACTCATCGATGAAAACTGGTTCCTGCCGTTCCGCCCTCACATAGTAACTTGGATCGGCCCTTACGGCGGCCCTGGTCCCCAAATCGTCAAGGTCGAGGATATTGACTCCTCTTTGACGTGCAACTGCTTGGAGCAGGGTGCTCTTGCCAACGGTCCGCGGACCAGTGATCGAGACTACCGGTTCCTCCGACAGGCGATGTTCGATCACCTGCTGAAGGTGGCGAGTGATTGGGGGGTTGGCTGTGATGGGCGGGCGCATGCACACACCATAGCACAAAAAGGCGCAGATCGTACCCCCTCGGGGGCGCAGATCGTACCCCCTCATAGGCGCAGATCGTACCCCTGAGGCGCCACACGCTCAATGACGACGCTTGTGATAGCGAGGGCCAGGATGGGGTAGGCGAACGCCCGAATGACCAAAGGGAGTGGTGAAGACCAGGGAGGTCGCGGCCGAGACGAGGGTAGTCGTCGGGGAATTGGGGCACCGGTGGCGGAAGCACTGGGGGACAGCAGGGCGGCTGGGGGCCAGGGCGGGGCGCGACGACCAGCCAGGCACGCCTTCGGTGCCGGGATCGCGCAGCGCCCAGATCCGTCACTCCCCCAAGCCCGTACCACCCCGTGACTGGGCCGCCATCATCTCGGAAGCCGGGGCAGATGGCTCTGGTCCCCGACAGACTGGGCGGCATGGGGCCCAAGTGCGTGGCATGGTCTCACGCCCGGACCCGCCGAGGTTGGCGCTCGGCGGGGGCCAAGTGGTTAGTCCCGGCGTCGCGCTATCGGCGCGAAATGCCTCGAGTCGAGTTGAGATCACCTCACTTGACACCTGAGATCAAGTAGTGTAAGAATCAGGAAAGTGGCGTGTAAAGATGCCCCGATGCCTCTCAGGAATCGCCCATTTCAACGGGCCTCCAGAAAGGCGTAAAACCCTCGACGAGAGGGTCTTGCGAATAATCGCGAAAACGCTCGCGACTTTCGCCAAGCAGACGCCCGGAGAGCAATCTCCGGGCGTTTTGCTGTCTTCTGGACCCCTGGAAGTGAAAATCAGGGCCTGAAGAAACAAAGAACGCGCCCGGGGGCGGCCGTCAGGCCGGTCTCAAGGCGCGTTTGATCCAGGAAGGCTGGATCTTGATCGGTGGAAGGTTTCGGGGCCGCCCTTACGGCGCCCGGGAGTCCTCGGCCAGCGCCGGCTCTTCGAGGGGGGTGGAGCCCGGGTCCAGCACCATGGCCACCTGGGAGCTCCGCCGGGGCCGACGTCGGTGCTTCCTCAAAGCAGCCGCGGCCGCCTTGGCGGCGTCGCGCTCCCGCTTCAGCCAGATGTGGAGGTTGTGGGCGCCCCACATGAAGGTCACCAGCAGGGACAGGTTGGGAATGTGCCGGTAGTGGAACTGGCCCTTGGTCATCCCGATCACGTCCGGGTTCTTGAAAGTTGAGAAGCCCCGCTCCACATTGGTGCGCTTGGCGTACTTCTCCTCCCACTCGGGAGTGCCCCAGAAGGGGTACTGGTAGATGCTCGCGAGCTCCTCGGCCTTCAGGGTCGCCGTCTTGATGCAGCACGCCTCATCTTTGCCATGTTCCCCATCGCAGGCCGCCAGCCGCAGGTCGCGACGTCGCATCGAACCTGGGACGTTGGGACATCCCAAAGCGTTCGTCGTCTTGCGCCGCAAGACCGGGGAGCTGAGCCGCACCCGGCCCGGTGTCGGCCGGCCGTGAGGGCCGTAGGCGTAGATCTCGCGCTCTTTGATCGCCTGCCGATAGGCCGCCTTCTTCTCAGCCGGCGCCTTGGGTCCCGGCCGCTCGATGAACCACAAGCGCCGCGGCAGAAACGGCACGTAAACTCCGCTGGGGAGCACGAGGCAGCCCCGCCAACTCGGGTATGTGTGTTGCTGGGTGGACTTGAGATCGAAGCGTGGCATCACCCCGAGCCTTCTCAGGCCGGCCATCCAGTTCTTGTCCTGGCTGAACCCCCGGTCGCCGATGAGCTCCGTGACCTGGTGCCCGTGAGCCATAAGCATCTCCACCAGCCTCACCGACACCGGGACGTCATATTTATTGGCTGCGAACATGGCGTGGCCGTAGACGTAGCTGGCGTTATCGGCGGTTCCACCGATGACGGCGTCGCCAAAGCCGAAGTAGCGCTTCGGATCGGCCTTCTCCGCGCTCTCGCGGCGCTCTCGCTCACCTGGCGCGTCCAAGTCCCGTTCGCCCTTCTGGCGGACGCGATGAGCTGCATCGCGGTCAGCCGCATGCTCCCCGCGCTTCAACCTCGCCTGGGAGATCGGACGGCAGTCAGCCTCTATCTCAGTTGTGTCGGTCGTGTGAGCCGCCCCCGTGGGCTGCGGCGGCGCCGTGTCCTGAAGTAGATGGATCGACATCGCGATCTGGGTGTCCAGGTCGTTGTCGGTGCCCAGCAGCTCTCGCGCCCGCTTCATTCGCCGCTCCCAGAGGCGCTTGGAAGCCTCCAGCCTCTTGCCGGTCAAGCCCTCCAACTCCCAAGGCCGGCTGTGTTTACCCTGTACCGTCGCCAGCACGTCGAAGAGACGGTAGATCTGCGGCTCACTGGGAGGCTTGAGGTCCGGGCCCGGGTTGTGTGCGGGGCCCATCGGGATCCCATAGAGCATATGCAGCTGGCCCTGGTTGGCGCGAGCCATCATCCTGGCCAGGTGCGTGACCGTGTTCGGCCCCGGCTCCTCCCCTAGGTGTACTTCCCACGTAGGTTGTTGACACGAGCCACCGGAGGGAGGCCGCCAAGCGCGGTGTGGGTGCGGTGGTAGTTGTAGCGGTGCAGCCAGGCGGATAGCAAGCGGAG
>DAHVDN010000080.1 GCA_027313505.1 Candidatus Dormiibacterota bacterium | reverse complement strand
CCCGTCCTGCGCGCCGGCGTCTTTAGAGGAGAGAGCTGAGCCCGACCGGGTGCCGCCGACCGCCGCCTGCACAGTCACCAGGAGCAACCCAGCCACCGGCACCAAATTGGGCCACTGCGGCGCTCTCGTCCCAGAGCCCGCAATGTCTGAACCGCGGTCCACGTGGGTTGTGGACATCGTCTCGCCCTCCGCGGCTCGTCCGTCTCCAGCCGGTCAGGGGGACCAACACCAAGCACCGACGCCCGTGCGCGGTGTCGGAGGGCCAAGCTAGGCAGAGGGGGTTCCAAATCCGTTGCCGTTCCGACCGGAGCAGAGCGGCCGCGACCGCGGAAGGGTTGCCGGCGATCCCGCGGACCGCGGCCCAACCAGTCTATTGAGTTCCAGTGCCAGACCTCACCAGTGCCCCCAACCGGGTGATCTGGGCCTCAATTCGAGCCACCAACTCTGCCACAGGCTGGGCGTCGCTCCCGGTGAAGGTCCGAATTCGGCTTACGCCCACCGCGATGCGGCGGGCCGCCAGAGCCTCCTTGAGCCGGTCTGAACTCCCCGATAGACTCAACTTGGCCACCTCTGCCACCACTGTCCGGGCCAGTTCGACGGCGGGCCCGGCATGGCCCTGGAAGGCAGCCCAGCAGAGGGCCAGAGCATCGGGAAAAGCTGCTGCATTCCCGGATACAACTGCGCGCCCGCCGGCAGCCACGAACCTCTCCATCAACTGGTCGGTCCCGCACGTGACCAGAACCTCGCTTGGAGAGGCTAAGAATGGTTCGACCTCTTCCCAGGTGGCAACGCTTAGCTTGATCCCGCGGACATTGGGCTCCGCCAGCAGCCGCTGAAACCCGGCAAATTCAATCCGGTTGCTGGCCGCACCTGGGTAGTTGTAGACGAAGAATGAGCAGCTCGGAAAGTCCCGTGCCAGCTGCCCCAGGTGCGCCTCGATGGCGCTGGGGCTGAAGTGGTGATAGTAAGGCACGATGGCGGCGATCGACTTCGCGCCATGCCGATTGGCAGCCTCGGCCAGGCCCCGGGCGACCTCCAGATCCACGTGCCCGACATGGACGATAACCGGGACCCGCTCTGCCGCCGCCGCCAGGAACCGAGCCGCCACGACCTGTCTCTCCTCGGCAGTAAGGGTGATGTACTCTCCCGTGGTCCCCAGCACCATGAGAGCATCGGCCCCATGGCTGATCAGGAATTCCACGTACGGGTCGATCGCCTCTAGGTCGATCGACCGATCCGCCCGCATCGGGGTCAGGGCGGCCACGATCAATCCCGAGAAGGTGGTTGTCCAAACCGCCTCGCGCCCACCAGTCGACTCAGCCATCGTCATTGTGAAGGCCTCCGTAAGCCACTAGCCGCCGCTCAGCCCCAGCAAGTGTGGCAAAAACAGCGAGATCTCTGGAATCAGAACAATCAGCACGAGACCGGCCACCAGAAGCCCCAGAAACGGCCACATCTCTCTGACGATCGCCGTCAGCGGGGTGTCGGTGAGCTTGCTCAGAACGAAGTTGACAGTTCCCAGAGTCGGCATTCCCAAGGCAATCATGGTCACCAGCGTGAACACTACTCCGAAGTACACCATGTTGACGCCAGCGGCGCTCATGATGGGCACGATGATGGGCAACATTACAAACTCCAGCACGATGACCTCAAGGATCAGACCCGCTATCAGAAGCAACAGGCACACCATGAGGAGAAGCAGTAGCCGCTGGTGGGTAATCGAAAGCGCGAATTGCGAGGCCGTGGCGGCCAGCTGGGAGTTGGTCACCGCATAGTCGATGATGAAGGCCCCAACGATCAGAGCGGTCACCGCTCCCATCTGCCGGACCGCGATTCCCAAGCAGCGCCGAAACTGAGCGAACGTCAGGCTCCGGTAAACGAGCGCTGCCACCCCGAGGGCGTACAACACGGACATGGCAGAGCTCTCGGTGGGTGTGAAGACCCCGGTGTAGATCCCGCCAATGATGATCACCGGAGCCAGCAGGGCGGGGATCCCGGTCAGGAACGCCACGGAGATGGGCAGCCAGCCCACCCACCGTTCCTTCGGCAGCTGCTTACGCCGGGCCAGATACCCGATCAAGCCCATGTGGGCGATCGCCAGAATCACCGCGGGCACGATGCCGGCGATGAACAGGGCCCCGATGCTGGTCGAGGAGAGGAACCCATAGATCACCAGGGGGATGCTGGGCGGCAGCAACGGCCCCATGATGGCGCTGGTGGCGGTGGTGGCGCAGGCGAAGCCCTTGGGATAGCCCGCCGACTCCATCGCCCGCACGCTCATGACCCCGATGCCACTGACATCGGCCACAGCACTCCCTGTCATTCCGCTGAAGACGATGGTGGCCAGCACGTTGACTTGGGCCAGCGCCCCCTCGGACCGACCGAGTAGCAGTTGTGCAAAGCGGAAGATGCGATCCGTCATCCCCGAGCTGTTCAACAGCGAACTCGTGAAAATGAAGAGCGGCACCGCGAGGATGACAAAGTTCGCGTCCACTCCTCCGATGATGGAGCCAGCAGCCTCGGTCAGGCTGACCCCGGCTATGATCAGATAGGCAGCGCCGCCGGCGATCATTCCGTAGCCGATGGGGGCGCCGACCAGATAGCAGAAAATGATGATGGCGATCATGACAATAAGGGCAAGGTTCATGCGGTATTGCCCCCGTGGCCAGGCTGCGGACGCACCAACTCCCGCACCTGATGGAAGCAGAGGCGGCCTCGGAGCAGAATGGCGATCCCAAACAGCAGCAGCACCCCCGCGAAGCCCCAGACCTGGGTGAGGGGCAGACCGGTATTCGGCTGCCCCGCCTCGTAGCTTAGGAAGGACAGCGTCCCTGGCAACACGATCGCCAGCGGGACCATGATCAAGACGTTGGCCACCGCGGATCCGACCAGCCGTAGGCGCCGGGGCAACCGTTCAGCCAGTAGGGGAAAGCCGATCTGGTCATCACGCCAGTCAGAGAGACCCGAGGCGAAGGAGAAGCTCCAAAAGAATAGATAGGTTGGCAACTCCAACGACCAGACCTGAGGTTGGTTCAGCACGAAGCGGAAGAAGACCTCCACGACGACCGAAGCGGCCGTAGCCACGAAAAAGACTGAGGCGATGACGAGCTGCCAGCGCTCTATCCGACCTAGCCGAGTCGACCGCTGCCTTCCTTCGTCGGTCTCCGCCAGATCGGTAAGTGGCTTGCTCAGATCCCAAGCCGTCCTCACCCGGGCCCGCAGGCCCTCCTCGGATGGGGATCTGCCCTGATGGCCCCTCTCCGAATTAGCCATCGGGGCAGATCCCTTGGGTCCGAGGTTGGCTGTCTGCGCTCAGCAGGCGGGCTGCTGGGCGCCCGCAGTCTTGAGCGCAAACTTGAGCATTCCAGGCAGCAACCCACTCACGTAGGTCGGGTCGCAAAGAAAGGACTTTAGCACCGGCGCCCGAAATGCGGCGGTATCGGGCGAGTACACCTTAAGCCCCTGCTTCTTGAGAAATGTTATGTCCTGAGCCTGCTGGGCGGCCACCTGGTTGCTGGCCCAAGTATCCTGTTCTGTGACTGCAGTCACCAGGTCCTTCTGTTCAATCGGTGAGAGTTCGTTCCAAGATTTCTCGTTGATGGTTGGCATCACCGGCGAGAACAAATGGTTAGTCAGCACGATCTGCTTGGTCACCTGGTAGAACTTGTCGGCAATGTCGGTCGGAAGCGGGTTGTCCTGGGCCTGAACCACACCGGTCTCCAGGGAAAGGTAGATCTCGGTGAACCCAACCGGTGTCACCGCTCCCCCCATCGCCTGACCCAGCTGGGTCCAGTAATTGCCCGGCGGCATCCGCAGCTTGATCCCCGCCATGTCGGCCGGAGTCATGATCTTCTTGGTGACGTTTAGATCCAGCTCTCGAGGGCCGAGGTCCTGGATCCCCAAGAGACGAACCCCCAGCTGGGAGACAACCTCGTTATTGAGCTGCTTGCCGTAGGTGCTGGAGAACACCGTCTCCACCTGGGACCAATTGCTGTACAGATAAGGGATGTCGAAAATCATTCCGGCGGGCAGGTTGGCCTGGTACTGGGTCGGGTCGCTGAGGGACATGTCAGCGACGCCCTGCTGGACCCCCTCGAACTCGGTGGCCTGAGGCAGCAGGCTACTGTTGGGGAAGACCTCAATGTTGACTGCCCCATGGGTCATTTGGAATACCTGGCTGGCGGTCCGGTAGAGCATCTGGGTCTCGGGTGCCTGCGGCGGTGCTGAGAGGCAGGGACAGGACCACTTGAGCGTGACGTTGGGCATGTTCTGGGAAGTCGGGGAAGGCTTGGGCGCTGTCGACCCACATCCCGCCACGAATAGGGACACTACCATCAGCCCCGTGCCCCACTTCCACTGGCCGGCAGTTCCTCGCATCCTCTCTCCTCCTCAGTTAGCCTGAGAACCAAGGTCGGTTAGGTCAATCGATTAACTAACCTCTGGCGGGACTCTAGCACCGATGCGGCCGCCTGTCAACCGAGCCCCTGCTTGAGTTCACCCCAGCCCGATGTGGCGCTCGTCAAGCCAGCCCCAGGCAGTTGCGAAAGCGGCGTCTGATGGCAGTCGTCACCGTCTTGGGAGATCAACGGGACCTGTCGCCACCCTGCTGGGCCGGTGGGGCCGGAGCGTCCTTCCACAGGGGTCCACCGTGGGAGACAGCCCCGCCCGGAGTCCTGGTGTCGGTTGGCAGGCAAGGGAAGGACAAGTACCAGTTGACGTGAGGGGCGGGCCTGTGCCATTGTCTAATATCGTTTCAATGGCCACCTCGAACAGACGTGTGCGCATCGGTGACGTGGCTAAGCTGGCGGGTGTCTCGCCAGCCACGGTCTCACACGTCATGAATGGCTCTCACCGCGTGTCCCAGCAGACGCGGGAGCGGGTCCTCGCCGTGGCCCGACGGTTCGACTATCAGCCCAGTCAGATCGCCCGCAATCTACGCCGCGGGCAGACCGTCACTGTGGGCGTACTGGTGTCTGACATTGAGAACCCCCACTTCGGCGTCATGGTCCGCGCCATCGAGGAGGAGCTCTACGCCCGAGGGATACGAGTCTTGTTCTGCAACACTGCCGAGGACACCGCCAAGCAATCCGCCTACCTCGAGATGATGGCCGCAGAGCGAGTCATGGGGATCGTGATCTGCCCCACCGGCGGCCAAGACTCTGCGGTCGGGCGCCTGATAGACATCGGCATCCCCGTCGTGGCGATCGACCGCCCAGTGTCCGACCCCCGTGCCGACTCGGTGGTCGCCGATAATGCCGTCGCGGTCGCCCAGGGCACGCAGCTGCTGCTCGACTCCGGCCGGCGGCGCGTCGGCTGGATTGGGGGGCGAGAGAGCGTGTGGACTGCCTCCGAACGCCTCGCTGGCTACCTGGTGGCGATGGAGCGGGCTGGGATCGAGCCGATCACCGCGGTCGGCGACTTCACGGTCGACGGCGGGCATCAAGCCGCCGAGGCACTGCTGGCTGATGACCCCGAGCTGGACGGGCTGGTCGTAGCCAACAACCAGATGACCATTGGTGCTCTGCAAGCCTTCAGAAGTCGCGGTGTCCAGGTGCCGGATCAGATTGGACTGGTCGCATTCGACGACTCACCGTGGGCAAGTTTGGTTGACCCGCCTCTGACCACCATTGCCCAGCCGCTGCGCGAGATGTCTCAGGTGGCCGTCAACCGGCTCTTCATGCACCTGGAGGACACCTCGCTGCCACCCGAGCGGATCTGTCTGGAGTGCCACCTGCAGATCCGCGAGTCTTCGCAACCACACCGGTCCGTCATCCAAAGGGGAGTGACCAATGGCTAGAGTCGGCCTGCTCAGCGTCTCCGACGGGAGGAGCTTCGTCAACCAGGACCTGCGCGAGTTTGTGCATGACGTGGAAAACCGTATCGTCAACGCCCTCCGCGCCCAGGGTCATGAGGTTATGGTTGCCAGGGCAATCATCGAAAACAACCAGCTCGCGGTGAGCGAGGCGACTAACCTCGCCGCCGCCCGCCCTGACGTCACCATCTTCAACATCCCGGTTTGGGCGTTCCCACACTTCTCGGTGCTTGCCGCGGGCCAGACTCCAGGACCTATCCTACTGTTCTCCAACATCTCACCCCAATACCCAGGCATGGTCGGGATGCTGGCGGCAGCGGGGGCCCTGGACCAGATTGGCCGTCGCTACGGAAGGGCATGGGGCGACATCGCCGACCCTGAAGTCATGGCGCGGGTGCTCGCCTGGATCGCCGCCGGAGCGGCGTATCGCCAACTGAGGGGCCAGACCTTTGGGAGGATCGGGGGCAGACCAATGGGCATGTATACGGCAGTTGCGGACCCGGCTCAGTGGATGGAGAAGTTCGGCGTCGACGTCGAGGAGATCGATCAGATGGAGCTTGTCCGGCGAGCAGAGCTGATCGACCCCGACCGCGCCCGGGCTGGTCGTGAGTGGCTGGAGCACCACGCCGCCGAGGTCCGCTATGACGGTCGGCAGCTGACCCCTGCCCTGCTCGAGCGCCAAGTCCGCTCCTATCATGCGATGCGCGAGCTGATCGACGAATGGCACCTCGACTTCTCGGGGATCAAGGGGCAGCCCGAGCTTACTACCCACTTCGCGACCATGGACGTCACCGAGGCCTTCCTGAACGACCCCTACGACTGGGAGGGGCCCAAGCAGACTCATGTGTGCGCCACCGAGGCGGACATGGATGGCGCTCTCACCATGCAGATCCTTAAAGTGCTGAATGGGACTCCGGTGCTGTTCGCCGACCTCCGCTGCTACGACCGGGACAACGATGTCTGGGACCTCTGCAACTCCGGCCAGCATGCGACCTGGTATGCCGCCCGCTCCGGCGATCCCGCGGAGAACATGAGCCGCGTTCATCTCCTTCCGGAGGGGTTCTACTTCCCTGCTGGCGGTGCCTCGATCCAGCATGTGGCAGCTCCCGGGGAGGTGACCCTGGCACGGCTGAACCGGCCCCACGGGCGCTACCGGATGCAGGTGTTGAAGGGGGAGATTGTGGCCCTCGACGACGCCACCACCGAACGGCTGGTGCGGGCGTCGAACTACGAATGGCCCCACGCCTTTGTGCGGATGGCAGTGGACCCGGATGAGATGCTCAGTCGTTTTGGCGCCAACCACATCCATGCCGTGCCGGGCGATCACCTGCTCGCACTGAGGGCGTTCTGCCATCTAGCGGACGTAGATTACGACGGGCTGGGGGCGGCTGCGTGAACACCGTTCTGATGGGAGTGGATATCGGCACCTCCTCCACCAAGGGGTGTCTCACGGATGCCTCCGGGCGGGTGCTGCGCCAGGCCGAGCGTGCCCACTCGACCTCCATGCCCCACCCGGGCTGGTTCGAGCACGATGCTTCCAGCGTCTGGTGGCAGGACTTTGTCGAGGTCTGCAATGAGCTCCTGGGCAGCAACCTGCCCCACCCTGCGGCGCTCTGTGTCAGTGGTATTGGACCCTGTCTTCTCCCGGCCACCGAAGAGGGCGATCCCCTGCGTCCGGCAATTCTGTACGGGATCGACACCCGGGCGGCCGCCGAGATCAACGAACTGACCACAGAGCTGGGGGAGGAGCGGGTGCTGGCCCGAGGGGGATCTCCGCTCACATCTCAGGCGGTCGGGCCGAAGTTGCTCTGGCTGCGTCATAACGAGCCTGAGGTGTGGGCCAGCTGCAGGCGCTTCTACATGGCAAGCTCGTACATCGTGCAACGCCTCACCGGTGAGTACGTACTCGACCACCACTCGGCCAGCCAGTGCAATCCCCTCTACGACCTGAACCAGCAGGCATGGGCATCAGATTGGGCGGAGCTGATCGCCCCGGGGGTGGAGCTGCCTAGGCTATGTTTGCCCCTGGAGACAGTGGGCCAGGTCACGGCCGCAGCCGGCGCCATCACCGGCCTCGATCCCGGAACTCCGGTCTTGGCCGGGACAATCGACGCCTGGGCAGAAGCGGTTTCGGTGGAGGTGAGGAACCTGGGTGACCTTATGCTGATGTACGGCACCACCATGTTCTTGGTTCAGGTCTCGGCCACGGCCAGCCCGAGCCCAAAGCTCTGGCTCACCCGAGGGGTGTTCCCCGACCAGCTCACCCTGGCGGCGGGAATGGCCACCTCCGGTTCTCTGACCGCATGGTTCCGAGAGGTCTCCGGACGTGACTACGATGAACTCTTCCGAGAAGCGGCCGAGCTGGCGCCGGGTGCTGATGGCCTGCTGGCGCTTCCCTACTTCGCCGGGGAGAGGACGCCGCTGTTCGATCCCATGGCCCGCGGCGTCATCGCTGGGCTCACCCTTAGCCATGGCCGGGGCCATATCTTCCGGACGCTGTTGGAGGCAACCGCTTTCGGGGTTCGCCACAATCTCGAGGTGATGTCCGAGGTCGCAGGCCCTCCGAGCCGGGTTGCCGCCGTGGGTGGCGGCACCCGGGGACAGTCCTGGATGCAAATCGTATCCGACGTTTGCGGGCTGGATCAGGAGGTGC